>NZ_JBTYMC010000066.1:0-27478 GCF_054880855.1 Streptomyces sp. S6
CCCCCCACCCTCACCCCCCGGCCCCGCCTACGGCTACCCCCAGCCCTCCCCCCAGCCCGCCTACGGCTACCCCGCCCCGCCTCAGCCCCAGTCCCCGGCGTCGTACGGGTACCCCGCGCAGCAGCCCCCGTACAACCCCCCCTCCCCTCCCACCGCCCCCATGCAGGCGCAGGCGGCGAGTGGGGACAACGGTCTGAAGGCCCAGGTCGCGATCGTCGCCTCCGCCCTCGTCGCGATGGCGCTGATCATCGGCGGCGGATACTGGTACTCGAACTCGAAGTCCCCGCAGAACGAGGCGAAGAAGGGCGACAAGCCGAGCGCGGCTCCGGTGGCCGGCGGGGGAGCCGGTGCCGAGAAGGCGCCCTCCGACCCCGCGTCGAAGGTGCTGTTCGAGCTGCCGGTGCCGCCGCTCGCGAAGGGCGAGAGCCTCCAGACGGACGGCTCGTGGCTCACCGGCAAGGTGTTCGCGAAGACGGGCCCCTCGGAGGTGAACGGCTACGACGCCGACAAGGGGACGAAGCTGTGGACCGCCAAGCTCCCGGGCCCGGTGTGCGGGGCGAGCAGTCGGCAGGGCACGGACGGCACGAAGACGGCGATCCTCTTCCGGCCCGCCAAGCCGACGAAAGCCACGTACCAGCAGTGCAGCCAGATCGGCGCCCTGGACCTGACGACCGGGAAGCTGCTGTGGACGAAGACGGCCTCGGCCGGTGACTACGCGCTCGCCTTCGACGAGGTGACGGTCAGCGGCAACACGGTCGCCGCGAGCGGCACCAGCGGCGGCGCGGCCTTCGACCTCACCACCGGCAAGCCCCTGTGGGCGCCGAAGGCCGCAGACACCTGCCACGACGTCGGCTACGGCGGCGGCCCGAAGCTCGTCGCCCTGCGCAAGTGCGGCGACTACGACAACCCGGCCCTCAGCGCCCAGACCCTCGACCCGGTCACCGGCAAGGTCCTCTCCGAGTACAAGCTGGCGGCCGGTATCGAGTACGCGAACATCATCTCCACCGACCCGCTGGTCGTCGGTGCGGACGTCGGCGACAGCGCGGGGGACGGCAGTGCCCTGTCGGACCTGTTCTCCATCGACAACAAGACGGGTGCGCTGCGTGCGCGCATCTCGGTGCCGGGGGACGAGTACGGCGCCGAGTGCCGGATCTCCCACGTCGACGGGTGCAGCGGCGTGATCGCCGGGGGCGACCGGCTGTACATCCAGACCGAGGACCGCGTCGGCTCGGGCGGCACGTCGAGCACGAAGCAACTCGTCGCCTTCGACGTCGTCACCGGCAAGCAGACCGGTCAGCGTGCGGACGGGGGTCCGGACCACGACCTCTACCCGATCCGCATGGACGGTACGAACCTCCTCGTCTACAAGGTGGCGTCGTACGAGAAGGGCGGCGGGGTCGTCAGCATCGACGGGACGACCTTCAAGGAGACGACCCTGATGCACAACCCCGACTCCCAGGACATCGCGGGTATCGAGACGCGGATGTCCCCGGGGCGGCTCTCGGAGATCCTCTACTCCCAGGGGCACCTGTTCCTGTCCCAGACGTTCGTGAGCGCGACCATCTCGGACACGAAGCTGGCGATCGCCTACGGGACCGGTTCCTGACCGGTTCCGATCACGGCCCTGCCCCTCAAGTACTACGGGGGGCAGGGCCGTTCGCCTATCCGGCCCGTACCCTTCCTCGCTCGTGAATGAGAGGATTTTCGGCGATCCGGGGCACTTCTCACGTGTAGGGGGCGCGCGACGTCGAACAAGCGTGTAGCTTCCGGGGGCATGAAAAGGCGGGGGTACCGGGGGGTGATGTCCGCGTGAAACTGTCCGGGTTGGGCATCCATGGGGGGACTGGGGGGTTGCTCGATGGGAGTGCGGCTGATGGTGGTCGATGACCACCGCCTGCTCGCCGAGGCACTGGCCTCGGCGCTGAAACTGCGGGGCCACCGCGTGCTGGCCGCCGCCGCGCCCGCCGCCGGTGCGGCGGAACTGGTCATCACCAGAGCGCCCGAGGTGTGCCTGCTGGGCACGGCCGCGCCCGCGGAACCGGGGACCTTCGACCCCGTCGTCCGCATCAAACGCGAACGCCCCCAGGTCGCCGTCCTCGTCCTCGGCCCCGTCCCGAGCCCCCGAGGCATCGCGGCGGCGTTCGCGGCGGGCGCGTCCGGGTACGTCCGCCACGACGAACGCATAGAAGGCGTGGAGCGCGCCATCATGAAGGCCAGAGCGGGCGAGGCTGCGGTCGCCCCCCAACTCCTCCAAACCGCCTTCAGCGAACTCCTCAACCCCGCCGCCCAACCCGACGACGAAGGCCAACGCCTCCTCCAGATGCTCACCCCCCGCGAGGTCGAGGTGTTGGTGCGCGTCGCCGACGGGGAGGACACGCGGCTCATCGCGGCGGGGATGGGGATCGCGCCGTCCACCGCCCGCACCCACGTCCAACGCGTCCTCATGAAACTCGGCGTCGGCTCCCGCCTGGAGGCAGCGGCCCTGGCAGCACGGACGGGGCTGCTGGACCGGGCGTCACTACAGGGGCCCCAGGGTCAGGGAGCCTGAGAAGCCACCGCGCCGACCGGCCTCGTCCGCCTCGGCGAAGCCACCCTCACTCCGCCCCCTTCCCCTCCTCGTCCGGCGCCGCAGGCACCGGCACCGGCGGCGGAGTAGGCCGCACCCACAGCCACACCAGGAAGAACACCCCGAGCGCCAGCATCCCCACCCCCGTCCACAGGTTGATGTTGATCCCCTGCGCCTTGTCGATCTCCGCGTCCCCGTCGGTGATCCCGGTGATCGTGACGATCACCCCGTAGACGACGAACAACCCCCCGATGATGCGCCGCAGATCAAAGATGCGGGCGGCGGTGGTGGACTGTTCCTCCAGGGCCGTCACCTCGCGGTGGACGTCGTTTTCCGAGTAGTGGTCGGACATGGCGAGCCTCTCAGAAGGAGAACGGGATGTAGCAGGCGGCGGCGATGACGACGGCGCTCCAGCCCAGCAGGGCCGGGCGGCGGTACCACGCGTCGTCCCCGGCGCCGGGCGCCTCGGACATGCCGGGGGAGCGCGTCCCGTACACCAGCCCCTGGAGTTCGGACTCCGGCTTCGGCGCCGTGAAGAGCGAGACGGCCACCATGACGACGGCGCCCGCGACGAACCCGGCGATCGCGGAGACGAAGTTGGCGCCCTGGTCGGTGGGGATGCTGATGACGTCCTGCTTGTAGAAGACGAAGTAGTTGATCATCGCGGCCGTGGTGCCGGCCAGCAGCCCCCAGAACCCGGACTTCGCCGACGCCCGCTTCCAGAACATCCCGACGACGAAGACGACGAACATCGGGACGTTGAAGAAGGAGAACAGGGTCTGGAGGTAGCTCATGATGTTGGAGAAGGAGGACGCCAGGAACGCCGTCCCGACCGACGCCGCGACACCGATCGCCGTGATCAGCCGCCCGAAGCGCACGTAGTACGCGTCCTCCCGGTCCCGCACGACGTACTTCGCCCAGATGTCGGTCGTGAACACCGTGTTGAACGACGACACGTTCGCCGCCATCCCCGCCATGAACGCGGCGAGCAGCCCGGTGACGGCGATCCCGAGCACCCCGTTGGGCAGGAGCTGCTCCATGAGGTAGGGGATCGCGTCGTTGTACTGGAGGTCGGACCCGGACGTCCCGATCTTCGGCACCAGCACTGCCGCGACGAGCCCCGGGATCATCACGAGGAACACGATGAAGATCTTGGGGAACGCGGCGATGAGCGGCGTCCGCTGAGCGGCGGAGAGGTTCTTCGCGGAGAGCGCGCGCTGTACCTCGGCGAAGTTCGTCGTCCAGTACCCGAAGGACAGCACGAACCCGAGCCCGAGGACGATCGTCAGCCAGTTGGCCCCTAGGGGATTCGCACTGCCGATACCCGTACCACCCCAGGCGGAGACGAAGTCCTCACCGTGGGTCGCCTTGAGGGAGTCCGTGAGCCCGCCCCACCCCCCGACCTTCTTCAGCCCCAGCACGGACAGCGGGATCAGCGCCGCGAGGATCACGAAGAACTGGAGGACCTCGTTGTAGATCGCCGAGGAGAGCCCGCCCAGCGTGATGTACGCGAGCACGAAGAACCCGGCGACGAGGATGGCGACCCACTCGGGCCACCCGAGCAGCGCCTCGACGACGATGGCGAGCGCGTACAGATTCACCCCGGCGATGAGGATCGCGGCGAACGCGAACAGCGCGGAACTGAGCAGATGCGCCCACTTGTCGAACCGCAGGAGCAGCATCTCGGGCACGGACCGCACCTTCGACGAGTAGTAGAAGGGCATCATCACGAGCCCGAGGAACACCATCGCGGGGATGGCGCCGATCCAGTACCAGTGCACGGTGTACGCCCCGTACTGGGCGCTGTTGGCGGCCATCCCGAGGATCTCGGTCGCGGCGAGGTTCGCGGAGATGAACGCGAGCCCGGTGATCCAGGCGGGCAGCGACCGTCCGGAGAGGAAGAAGTCGAGGCTGGTCTTCACGGACCGCCGCGCCGCGAACCCGATGCCGAGGACGACGACGAAGTAGATGCCGAGAATCGTGTAGTCGAGCGCGTTGACGGGGAGCCGCAGCTCGGCCGAGAGGTACCCGGATGGATGCATGGCGACGTGCCTTGTCTCGTGGTCGTGCGGTGGTTTATGTTTCTATGTGTTTGGTTCTGTTGGAAGTCTGATGTGCGGCATGAAGGACGGAGCGTCCGACGGTGAAGAAGACCTCGACCCGGCTGGCCGACGGTCGTGAGCTGATCTACTACGACTTGCGGGACGACTCCGTGCGCGACGCGGTGGACCGCCGTCCACTCGACCGCACGGTCACTACTTCGGAGGTACGCCGCGACCCCCTCCTCGGGGACCAGGTCGCCATCGCCTCGCACCGCCAGGGCCGCACCTACCACCCCCCGGCCGACCAGTGCCCCCTGTGCCCCACCCAGGGCGACAACCTGAGCGAGATCCCCGACTCGTCGTACGACGTCGTCGTCTTCGAGAACCGCTTCCCCTCGCTCGCCGGGGACTCGGGCCGCTGCGAGGTCGTCTGCTTCACGTCCGACCACAACAAGTCCTTCGCCGACCTCGACGAGGACCAGGTGCGCCTGGTCCTGGACGCGTGGACCGACCGGACGTCCGAGCTGTCGCATCTGCCCTCCGTCCAGCAGGTGTTCGCCTTCGAGAACCGGGGCGAGGAGATCGGGGTGACCCTCGGCCACCCGCACGGCCAGATCTACGCCTACCCCTTCACCACCCCGCGCACCGCCCTGATGCTGCGCCAGGTCGCCGCGCACAAGGACGCGACCGGCGGGGAGAACCTCTTCGACGCCGTCCTTGAGAGTGAACTCGCGGGTGAGCGGGTCGTACTGGAGACCGAGCACTGGGTCGCGTTCGTGCCGTACGCCGCGCACTGGCCCTACGAGGTGCACCTCTACCCGAAGCGCCGGGTCCCGGACCTGCTCGCGCTCGACGAGGACGCGCGCGCCGAGTTCCCCAAGGTCTACCTGGAGCTCCTGAGGCGCTTCGACCGGATCTTCGGCGAGGACCAGCCGGTGACGCCGTACATCGCCGCCTGGCACCAGGCGCCGTTCGGCCAGCTGGAGGAGTTCGACGGCGTCAGCCGCGACGACTTCGCGCTGCACCTGGAGCTTTTCACGATCCGCCGCACTTCCGGCAAGCTGAAGTTCCTCGCGGGCTCCGAGTCGGGCATGGGCGCGTTCATCAACGACATCGCCCCGGAGCGCGCGGCCGAGCGACTCCGAGAGGTAGCGAGTTCATGAGCAAGTACCTGGTCACAGGCGGGGCGGGATACGTCGGCGGCGTGGTCGCCCAGCACCTCCTGGAGGCCGGCCACGAAGTGACCGTGCTCGACAACCTCTCCACCGGCTTCCGCGAGGGCGTCCCGGCGGGCGCCGCCTTCGTCGAGGGCGACATCCGCGACGCGGGCAAGTGGCTCGACGACTCGTACGAGGCCGTCCTGCACTTCGCGGCCAGCTCTCAGGTAGGGGAGTCGGTCGTACGACCCGAGAAGTACTGGGAGAACAACGTCGGCGGCACGATGGCGCTGCTCGGCGCGATGCGTGAGGCGGGCGTCCGCAAGCTGGTGTTCTCCTCGACGGCGGCCACGTACGGCGAGCCGGACGTCGTCCCCATCCCGGAGACGGCCGTCACCAAGCCGACCAACCCCTACGGGGCGACCAAGCTCGCCGTCGACTACATGATCACCAGCGAGGCCCAGGCGCACGGGCTCGGCGCGGTCTCGCTGCGCTACTTCAACGTCGCCGGCGCGTACGGCAGCCAGGGCGAGCGGCACGACCCCGAGTCGCACCTCATCCCCCTGGTACTTCAGGTGGCTCAGGGTCGCAGGGACGCGATCTCCGTCTACGGGGACGACTACCCGACCCCGGACGGCACCTGCATCCGCGACTACATCCACGTGGCGGACCTCGCGGACGCGCACCTGCTCGCCCTCAAGGCGGCCGTCGCGGGCGAGCACCTGATCTGCAACCTCGGCAACGGCGAAGGCTTCTCCGTCCGCCAGGTCATCGACACGGTCCGCCAGGTCACCGGCCACCCGATCCCCGAGATCGTGGCCCCCCGCCGGGGCGGCGACCCCGCAGTCCTCGTCGCCTCCGCCGCCACCGCCCGCGAGAAGCTGGGCTGGCAGCCGTCCCGCGCGGACCTCGCGGGTATCGTCGCCGACGCGTGGGCATTCGCGCAGCAGATTTCGAAGGAGAGTTGAGTTGGGCGCACAGCAAGTCCGGGACCGTTTCGAGGAGTTGTACGGCTCCATCCCGGAAGGCGTCTGGGCGGCCCCCGGCCGCGTCAACCTCATCGGTGAGCACACCGACTACAACGACGGCTTCGTCATGCCGTTCGCCCTCCCGCACACGGCGATCGCCGCGGTCTCCCGCCGCGAGGACGACGTCCTGCGCCTGCACTCCGCGGACGTGGACGGCGGTGTCGTCGAGGTCTCGGTCCTGGAACCGGGCTCCGACACGAACTGGACGGCGTACCCGGCGGGTGTGGTCTGGGCGCTGCGCGAAGCGGGCCACGCGGTGCGCGGCGCGGACATCCACCTGACCTCCACGGTCCCCTCGGGCGCGGGCCTCTCCTCTTCCGCCGCCCTTGAGGTCGTCGTCGCCCTCGCCCTGAACGACCTCTACGAACTCGGCCTCCAGCGCTGGCAGTTGGCCCGCCTGTGCCAGCGCGCGGAGAACGTCTACGTGGGCGCCCCGACCGGCATCATGGACCAGACGGCCTCGGCGTGCTGCGAGGAGGGCCACGCGCTCTTCCTCGACACCCGCGACCTCTCCCAGAAGCAGATCCCCTTCGACCTGTCGGCCGAGGGTATGCGGTTGCTGGTGGTCGACACCCAGGTCAAGCACGCCCACAGCGAGGGCGAGTACGGCAAGCGCCGCGCCGGCTGCGAGGAGGGCGCCGCGATCCTGGGCGTCACGGCGCTGCGGGACGTGAAGTACGCGGACCTGGACGAGGCCCTCGCCCGGATCGACGACGAGGAGATCCGCCGCCTGGTGAAGCACGTGGTCACGGAGGACGAGCGCGTCGAACGCGTCGTCACCCTCATGACCACCGGCGCCGGCGCCCGCGAGATCGGCCCCATCCTCGTGGCGGGCCACGCCTCCCTCCGCGACGACTTCCGCATCTCCTGCCCCGAGCTGGACCTCGTCGTCGACTCCTCCCTCGCGGCCGGCGCGGTCGGCGCCCGCATGACGGGCGGCGGCTTCGGCGGCTCCGCGATCGTCCTCGCGGAGGAGGCGGACGTCCCCGCCATCACGAAGGCGGTCGAAGAGGCCTTCGCGGCAGCGGGCTTCACCGCACCACGCGTCTTCGAGGCGGTCCCGGCACCGGGAGCCCGGCGCCTGGTCTGACCCGACCTGAAGGGGTGCCCTGAGATTCGGGCACCCCTTCAGCGCTGCCTGCCGCTGTTCCTCACCGGCCGACGCAGCAGGTCCCGGACCCGCCACCACAACTTCCGGGAGCGCGCCGTCTCCGTGCCGTAGTCATGCGCGAACACGATCTCCTCAGCGCTACGCCCGAGCGGCGTCCCCTCACGCGAGTACCGCTCCGGTGAACTGCCTGCCACAGCTGAACCCCCCGTTCTCCGGCGCGAGTTCCTGCCGCACACCGTACGCCGGTACCGGCGGGTAGTTCCCTCAGCCCGCCACACTGAACGCGGGAGGCCCCATGACTCAGCGGACCCTGTACCGGCAACTGCGTGCCGTACGTGACCACTTCACTCCGCCGCCCGGCTTCACCTGGCCCGAGATCAGCGCCGGCCGCCTCGTACCGACCCCGGCCCGCAGCCCCCGCCATCAGCTGACGGCCGCCCTGCTCACCCGCCGCCTTGACCCCCAACTCCCCTCGGGCTTCCACACGTTCGGCCCGACCGATACAGAGGACGAAACCCTCCGCACACTCCGAGTCCCCGACCTCGTAGTCTGCTCGGCCGCCGCGATGGACACCGACGACCCCCTCGACCCCCGCGAGATCGTCCTTGCGATGGAGATCGTCTGCCCCTCGAACCCCGAGAACGACTACGAACACAAGACCCGCGACTACCCCGCCATGGGTATCCCCCATTACTTGATCCTCGACCCCCGCGACGCCACCTGGACCTACCAATGGGGGTTCGGTGGCGGGGAGTTCGGCTACCGGAATCGGTTGCGGATGCCGTACGGCGAACCGGTCGCTGTCGCCACGCACCTCGGCACCTGGACGGTCGAGACCGCCGACCTGCCCACCACGCCTACCCCAGCCGCTTCGTGAACGTGAACTCCGTGACCCCCGGCGGGTAGTCCGGGATGGCGCACACCTCGTCGTAGCCCAACTTGCGGTAGAAGTCCGGTGCTTGGAAGTCCCACGTCTCCAACCGGACGGCCACGCAGTCGCGTTCCTCGCGGGCCACGCGTTCCGCTTCTGTGAGGAGGCCCGTGCCGAGGCCGGTGCCTCGGAAGGCGGGGTCGACCCAGAGGTAGGTGACGTGGAGCCAGGACGCCCAGGTGTAGCCGACGAGGCCGCCGCAGAGGGGGTTGGCGGGGGTGGTGGCCCAGATGTGTAACGGGGTTTCGTGGGCGTCGTGCAGGGAGCGGAGGATCGGGGACGCCTCAGTGTTGGCCGCGCGGAGCCTCGTCCGGAGCCGGGCGCGTCGTGAGTTGTCCACTTCCGTCTCGTAACTGAACATGCGCCTCACCATAAACGCGTCGGCCGACCAGTTCTGCGAAATCGCTTCCGCTCCGTGCTCCCGGGCCTACTCTGTGAACAACACCGGCGGGGGGCCGGTGCCGTTCAGGGGACGAGACAGCCGGGTACGGCACTCGCGGTGGGGGTAGCAGTACGCGCACGGCGGCGGCCGTGCGGCACCCGCGCCACGGGCGTCGTACCCGCAGCCGTCGGTCTCCGGTCTTTCTCTGTTTTCTGGGGTCTCCCCTGCTCTCTCGAAGAGCTCGGGAAGGGGGTTTCGTGGTTCGCATCCGTGTTCTGGTGGTCGACGATCACCGCATCTTCGCCGAGTCGCTCGCCGCGGCACTGGCGGCCGAGCCCGACGTCGAGGTGTCCGCCGCGGGCAGCGGCCCCGCCGCGATGCGCAGCCTGGAGCGCGCGGCGGCGGAGGGGCGTCGCTTCGACGTCCTCCTCGTCGACGCCGACCTGGGCGCCGTCCTGCCGGGCCTGCGGGCCGCGCCGGTCCACGAGGTCGGCGAGAACGGGCACGTGGACGGCATCTCGCTGGTCTCCGGCGTCCGGGCCGCGCAGGCGCACGTCAGGGTCGTCGTCCTCGCGGAGAAGGACGACCCGCGCCGGGCCGCGCTCGCCCTCCAGGCGGGGGCGTCGGGATGGGTCGCCAAGGACTGCTCCCTGTCCCGGCTGCTGACCGTCATCCG
Organism: Streptomyces sp. S6; assembly: GCF_054880855.1. Taxonomy (NCBI): domain Bacteria; kingdom Bacillati; phylum Actinomycetota; class Actinomycetes; order Kitasatosporales; family Streptomycetaceae; genus Streptomyces; species Streptomyces sp. S6. Next base: position 9,894 of record NZ_JBTYMC010000066.1, read on the forward strand.
GGGGGTGCTGCGCGACGAGACGCATCTGCCGCCCGCGCTACTGACCGGCGTTCTGCGGGAGTTGACGGCCGCCCGCAAGCACCGCACCGAGAGCGAACGGCTGGTGGAGTCCCTCACGCCGAGGGAGCGCGAGGTGCTGCGCTGCATGGTCGCGGGGCTCGGCCGCAAGGCCGTCGCCGAACGCCTGTTCCTCTCCCCGCACACGGTCCGCACCCATATGCAGAACGTGCTGGGCAAGCTGGGCGTCCACTCGACGCTGGCGGCGGTCGCGCTGGCACGGCGCGCGGGGGTCGGGCCGGTGGATCTCGCCGGTGAAGTGGTGGAACGGGGCGGGCAGTTGGCGTGACAACTAATTGTCTGCGCCAGTGATCAAGGACCGGCTAGGGTCCTCGTCATCAAGTGGACCACTGAGGTCGCATGACCCTGTCCCGCGGGTTCACCCGGCCATCCTCGGCATGCCCAACGGACATTGGACCGACTCGTATGACACCCACCTTCGTCCTCGTGCACGGCTCCTGCACCAGCTCGTTCATGTGGACCCCCGTCCAGCGCGAACTGGCGCTGCTCGGCCACCGCAGCCTCGCCGTCGACCTGCCGGGACACGGCTTCGACGCGCGGTACTCCGCCAACTACCAGGCCCCGCAGGACCTCGACGCGTGGGCGGCCGAACCGTCGACGCTGGCCGGGGTCACCCTGCGGGACAACGTCGACACGGTCGTCGACGTCGTCCGGCGGGTCGCCCCGCACGGGCCGGTGGTCCTCGTGGGGGCCAGCCTCGGCGGGACCACCGTCACCGGGGTCGGCAACGCGGTCCCGGAGCTGGTGAGCCGGCTCGTCTACGTCTCCGCGTGGTCGTGCGTGCGGCGCGCGAACCCCGTCGAGTACATGCAGGAGCCCGAGTTCGGCGACAACCTGCTCGCCCCTCTGGCCGCCCTGAACGTCGGCGACCCCGCCGAACTGGGCGTCGGCCGGGCCAACTTCCGCACCGCCGACCCGGAGCTGTTCTCCGCCGCCAAGGCGGCGATCATGGCGGACGGCACCGACGACCAGTTCCGGACCTTCCTCAACATCCTCCAGCCGGACGAGTCCCTGGCGGTGATGACGTCCGACGCGCGCGGCCACGCCGACACCTGGGGCACCATCCCCCGCACCTACGTCCGTCTCACCGACGACCGGTCGCTCCCCCTGGCCATGCAGGACCGACTGATCGCCGAGTGCGACGCCCTGACCCCCGACAACCCGTACGACGTCCACACGTTGGCCACCAGCCACACCGGATTCCTGCTGGACCCGGCGAAGTTGGCCGGCATCCTCGACCGACTGACCTTCTGACGCCTTGAGTCGAGACGGCCCCCTCGCCTTCGACGGGCCGGTCAGCCGGGGATGTTGTCGAAGGGGGCCGTCAACTGGCGCAGCAGCGCGGCCAGTTCACCCCGCTGTGCGGTCGACAGCTCCGCCAGGATCGCCCGTTCCTGGGCGAGCAGGCCGGCCAGTGCCTGGTCCGCTCGGTCCCGGCCCTCCATCGTCAGGCGGACCAGGACGCCTCGGCGGTCCGTCGGGTCCGGGAGGCGTTCCACCAGGCCCTTCTGGGTCAGGCGGTCGATGCGGTTGGTCATCGTGCCGGACGTGACGAGGGTCTGGGTGAGGAGCTGGCCGGGGGAGAGCTGGTAGGGGGAGCCGGCCCGGCGCAGGGCCGTCAGGACGTCGAACTCCCACGGCTCCAGGTGGTGCTCCGCGAACGCCAGCCGGCGTGCGCGGTCCAGGTGGCGGGCCAGCCTGCTGACCCGGCTCAGCACTTCGAGTGGCTCCACGTCGAGGTCCGGGCGTTCCCGACGCCATGCCGCGACCAGCCGATCGACCTCGTCCTCCATGGCGATCAGTGTAGTGGTTGTGTCGACATGAAGTCTCTTGATGTCAAGTCTCTTGACGTCGAGAGACTCGCTCCGCCAAGCTGGCCTCATGACCAACCCCTCCTGGGACCCCGCCCAGTACCTCCGCCACGCCGCCCACCGCACCCGCCCCTTCACCGACCTCCTCGCCCGGGTCCCCGACCTCCCCGGCACCCCGCCCCGCATCGCCGACCTCGGCTGCGGCCCCGGCAACGTCACGCGGCTCCTCACCGAACGCTGGCCCACCGCGCACGTCACCGGCTACGACAACTCCCCCCAGATGCTGGCCGACGCGACGGCCCACACCACCCCGAACCTCGACTTCGCCCACGCCGACCTCGCGACCTGGACGCCGGCCGAACCGTACGACCTCATCGTCTCCAACGCGGCGCTCCACTGGGTCCCCGGCCACCTCGACGCCCTCCCCGGCTGGCTCGACGCCCTCACCCCCGGCGGCACCCTCGCCTTCCAGGTCCCGGACAACATCGACGCCCCCCTCCACGCGCTGATGCGGGACCTCGCGGACACGCCCCGCTGGAAGTCCCGGCTGGCGGACGTCCTGCGCGAGCGGACCTCCGTCCACCCGCCGGAGACCTACCTCACCCGCCTCGGCCCCACCGCCGACCTCTGGCAGACCACCTACCTCCACGTCCTCCCCGGCGACGACCCCGTCCTCGACTGGGTCAAGGGCACGGGCCTACGCCCCGCCCTGGACGCCCTCGCGAACGACCCCGAGGCCCGGGACGCGTTCGTCGAGGAGTACCGGGAACTGCTGCGGGGGGCGTACCCGCGACAGCCGTACGGCACTGTCCTCCCCTTCCGCCGCCTGTTCGCGGTCGTCACAAGGACGTCGTAACCGTGCTCATCTCCCTCGACCACGTCCAACTCGCCGCCCTACCCGGCAGCGAGCCCCTCCTGCGCGCCTTCTACGTCACCACCCTCGGCATGACCGAACTCCCCAAGCCCCCCGCCCTCGCCGCACGCGGCGGCTGCTGGTTCGCGGCCGGGACTGTCCAGCTCCACCTCGGCATCGAGACCGACTTCCGACCCGCGAAAAAGGCCCACCCCGGGCTCCGGGTGACGGCCATCGAGGCGTACGCGGCCCGACTGGAGGCCCATGGCACACCGGTGACCTGGGACGACGGGCTTCCGGGGCATCGGAGGTTTTACGCGGCGGATCCGGTGGGGAACCGGTTGGAGTTTCTGGAGCCGACGGCTACAGCTTGTCCAGCGCCTCCATGCTGATGTCGACGGCGATGTCGAAAGGAGCGGTCACCTTGATGTGCCCGTGGAACGTCCCGGTCAGGCCGTAGGACCTGGTCACGGGGTCGAGTTCGTAGACGCGGACGACGGGGTGCGGGTCGGTGTCGCCCATTTCCACGAGCCAGAAGTGCCGGATGCCCGCAGCGGCGTACTTCCGGGGTTTCGTGTCGTGGTCGCGTGCCTCGGAGTCGGGGGAGACGACCTCGACGGCCATCACCACGTCCCTCGCCTCGTACCGCGTCTGCTTGATGTCGGTCTGCGCTGTCGCGCGCAGCACGGAGATGTCCGGCTCCGGGCCGTTGCGGTTGTTCAGAACGACGGTCATCTCACGGCGGACCTTCAGGTGTTCCGGAACCGTCGCACGCAGCCCCGTCATCAACAGGTCGATCATCAGACTGTGGAACGTCCGCTGCGGACTCACAAAGACCAGACTCCCGTCGAGCAACTCGGTGTGCGGCGGGAGGTCCGGCAGGGTGAACAGATCGTCCACGGTGTAACCCTCGGGCGGCGGTACAGGCCAACGCGTGCTGGAGACCGGCTCGGCAGTCATGGTGATCCCTCCCATGGACGGGATTCTGCTTCCGCGCCTTCACGGTAGCCGCAGAAACGGGCGGCAGGTCACCGCGACGAGCGAACGGGCCGCGCGGCGTTGACCGCTACGACTTCCGGCGCCCTATCAGATGCGGCTTCGCCTCCATGCCGTCCAGTCCGTGCCACGCGATGTTGACCAGATGGGCGGCGACCTCCGCCTTCTTGGGGCGGCGGACGTCCAGCCACCACTGACCCGTCAGCGCGACCATGCCGACGAGGGCCTGGGCGTAGAGGGGGGCCAGTTTCGGGTCGAAGCCGCGGCTCTTGAACTCGCGGCCCAGGATGTCCTCCACCTGCGTCGCGATGTCCGAGATCAGGGAGGCGAAGGAGCCGGTGGACTGGGGGATGGGGGAGTCGCGGACGAGGATGCGGAAACCGTCCGTGTACTCCTCGATGTAGTCGAGGAGGGCGAACGCGGCCTGCTCACACAGTTCGCGGGGGTGCCCGGCCGTCAGGGAACTGGTCACCATGTCCAGCAGCCGCCGCATCTCACGGTCCACGACGACCGCGTACAGCCCCTCCTTGCCCCCGAAGTGCTCGTACACGACCGGCTTGGAGACGCCGGCCTTCGCCGCGATCTCCTCCACCGACGTCGCCTCGAACCCCTTCGCCGCGAACAGCGTGCGCCCGATCTCCAGCAACTGCTGGCGGCGCTCCGCACCGGTCATCCGGGTACGGCGCGCGCGCCGGGGCTTCTCGTTGCTCTCGGTGCTGCTGGGATCGGTGGCCACGGCGTCCATCATGCCGCTTCGACGGCCGCCTTCTTCCGCCGGGAGCCGTCCTCACCCGTGTTGCGGCGCGAATCGATACGCGAGCGTGACGGCCAGCGCACGTCGTACGCCCACCCCGCCTGCTCGAACCAGCGGATCAGCCGCGCCGAGGAGTCGATCTGGCCGCGCTCCACGCCGTGGCGCGCGGACGTCGGGTCGGCGTGGTGCAGGTTGTGCCAGGACTCCCCGCAGGACAGGACGGCCAGCCACCACACGTTCCCGGAGCGGTCCCGGGACTTGAAGGGCCGCTTGCCGACGGCGTGGCAGATCGAGTTGATCGACCAGGTCACGTGGTGCAGGAGGCCGACGCGGATCAGGGAACCCCAGAAGAACGCGGTGAACGCGCCCCACCAGGACATCGTCACCAGCCCGCCCACCAGCGGCGGGATCGCCAGCGAGAGGAACGCCCACACGATGAACGTCCGCGAGATCGCCCGGATCGCCGGGTCCTTGATCAGGTCGGGCGCGTACTTCTCCTGCGGCGTCTGCTCCTCGTCGAACATCCACGCGATGTGCGCCCACCACAACCCCTTCAGCAGCGCGGGGACCGTCTCCCCGAACCGCCACGGCGAGTGCGGGTCACCTTCCGCGTCGGAGAACTTGTGGTGCTTGCGGTGGTCCGCGACCCACCGCACCAGCGGCCCCTCGACCGCCATCGACCCGGCGATCGCGAGCGCGATCCGCAACGGGCGCTTCGCCTTGAACGAGCCGTGCGTGAAGTACCGGTGGAAGCCGATCGTGATGCCGTGGCAGCCCAGGAAGTACATGAAGACCAGCAGGCCGAGATCGAGCCAGCTCACCCCCCAGCCCCACGCCAGCGGCACGGCCGCCAGGATCGCGAGGAACGGCACGATGATGAAGAGGAGCAGCGTGATCTGCTCGATCGAACGCTTCTGCTCCCCGCCCAGCGTCGCGGACTGCGCCGGAGCGCCGGGCGTCGCCTCCAGCGCGTCGTCGATCACTTCGGAGCTTGTGGCCATGGGGCGTCCCCTGTGGGGTCGAGGGTGCGGATCGGACTACCCGGAACCTGCCGGATCTGGACGGCGGTCCCGCGCCGGGTTCGGTTTCTTACGGTTCCGTAACCTACGGCGTCGTAAGTATGGCAGTGCGCGTCGGTGCGGCAAGAGCCCCACCGCCTGCGCGTGCCGTCGGACACCTATCCTTGGACTCGGTCGGACAGCGCGGTCCGCTCTGATTTCTTCCCGGATGTCCGGCCTGTATGCGAAAGCCAGCCGCGTACCCGCCTGACCTCGGGGTTTCCTCCAGATGCCAGATGAGCTTCACCACTGCAAGGAGCCGCACCTGTGAGCAGTGCCGACGACCAGACCACCTCAGCCGAGCTGCGCGCCGACATCCGCCGGCTGGGTGACCTCCTGGGCGAGACCCTCGTACGGCAGGAAGGTCCCGAACTCCTCGACCTCGTCGAGAAGGTCCGCCGTCTTACCCGGGAGGACGGCGAGGCAGCCGCCGAGCTGCTGCGCGGTACGGAGCTGGAGACCGCCGCCAAGCTCGTGCGCGCCTTCTCCACCTACTTCCACCTGGCCAACGTCACCGAGCAGGTGCACCGGGGCCGCGAACTGCGCGCCCGCCGCGCCGCCGAGGGCGGACTGCTGGCCCGCACCGCCGACCGCCTCAAGGACGCCGACCAGGACCACGTCCGCGAGAGCGTCCGCAACCTGAACGTCCGCCCCGTCTTCACCGCCCACCCCACCGAGGCCGCCCGCCGGTCCGTGCTGAACAAGCTCCGCCGCATCGCCGCCCTCCTGGAGACGCCGGTCATCGAGTCCGACCGCCGCAGGTATGACACCCGCCTGGCGGAGAACATCGACCTGGTGTGGCAGACCGACGAGCTACGGGTCGTACGCCCCGAGCCGGCCGACGAGGCCCGCAACGCCATCTACTACCTGGACGAGCTGCACGCGAACGCGGTCGGTGACGTACTTGAGGACCTGACGGCCGAACTGGAGCGCGTCGGCGTCACCCTCCCCGAGGACACCCGCCCCCTCACCTTCGGCACCTGGATCGGCGGCGACCGCGACGGCAACCCGAACGTCACCCCCCAGGTGACCTGGGACGTCCTCATCCTCCAGCACGAACACGGCATCAACGACGCGCTGGAGACCATCGACGAACTGCGCGGGTTTCTGTCGAACTCCATCCGCTACACCGGTGCTACCCAGGAGCTACTGGACTCCCTCGCGCTCGACCTCGAACGCCTCCCGGAGATCAGCCCCCGCTACAAGCGCCTCAACGCCGAGGAGCCCTACCGGCTCAAGGCCACCTGCATCCGGCAGAAGCTGGAGAACACCAAGAAGCGCCTCGCCGAGGGCATCCCGCACGCCGAGGGCCGCGACTACCTCGGCACCAGCGAACTCCTCGCCGACCTCACCCTGATCCAGACGTCCCTGCGCCGGCACCGGGGCGGGCTCTTCGCCGACGGCCGCATGAACCGGACGATCCGCACGCTCGCCGCGTTCGGCCTCCAGCTCGCCACCATGGACGTCCGCGAGCACGCCGACGCCCACCACCACGCCCTCGGCCAGCTCTTCGACCGGCTCGGCGAGGAGTCCTGGCGCTACACCGACATGCCGCGCGAGTACCGGACGAAGCTCCTCGCCAAGGAGCTGCGCTCACGCCGCCCGCTGGCGGGAACCCCGGCCCCCGTCGACGCGGCCGGGGAGAAGACCCTCGGCGTCTTCCTCACCGTCAAGCGGGCCCTGGAAGTGTTCGGCCCCGAGGTCATCGAGTCCTACATCATCTCCATGTGCCAGGGCGCGGACGACGTCTTCGCCGCCGCCGTCCTGGCGCGCGAGGCCGGCCTGATCGATCTGCACGCCGGGTGGGCGAAGATCGGCATCGTGCCGCTCCTGGAGACGACGGACGAGCTGAAGGCCGCCGACACGATCCTGGAGGAGATGCTCTCCGACCCGTCCTACCGACGGCTCGTAGCTCTCCGGGGTGATGTGCAGGAGGTCATGCTCGGGTACTCCGACTCCTCGAAGTTCGGGGGTATCACGACGTCCCAGTGGGAGATCCACCGCGCGCAGCGTCGCCTTCGCGACGTAGCCCACAGGTACGGGGTACGACTCCGGCTCTTCCACGGTCGCGGCGGCACCGTCGGCCGTGGCGGCGGCCCGTCCCACGACGCGATCCTCGCCCAGCCCTGGGGCACCCTTGAGGGCGAGATCAAGGTGACCGAGCAGGGTGAGGTCATCTCCGACAAGTACCTCATCCCCTCGCTGGCCCGGGAGAACCTGGAGCTGACGGTCGCCGCGACACTCCAGGCGTCCGCGCTCCACACGGCTCCCCGTCAGTCCGACGAGGCGCTGGCCCGCTGGGACGCGGCGATGGACGTCGTCTCCGACGCCGCGCACGCCGCGTACCGGGAGCTGGTGGAGGACCCCGACCTCCCGGCCTACTTCTTCGCCTCGACGCCGGTCGACCAGCTGGCGGAGCTGCACCTCGGCTCCCGCCCCTCCCGCCGCCCCGACTCCGGCGCCGGGCTCGACGGTCTCCGGGCCATCCCCTGGGTCTTCGGCTGGACCCAGTCCCGCCAGATCGTCCCCGGCTGGTACGGCGTCGGCTCCGGTCTGAAGGCCCTGCGCGAGGCCGGGCTCGACTCCGTCCTCGACGAGATGCACGGGCAGTGGCACTTCTTCCAGAACTTCATCTCCAACGTGGAGATGACGTTGGGCAAGACAGACCTCCGCATCGCCTCCCACTACGTCGACACGCTCGTCCCGGACGCGCTGAAGCACGTCTTCGACCGCATCCAGGCCGAGCACGCCCTCACCGTCGCCGAAGTCCTGAAGATCACCGGCGAGGGCGAACTCCTCGAAGCGCAGCCCGTGTTGAAGCAGACGTTCGCCATCCGGGACGCCTATCTCGACCCGATCTCCTACCTCCAGGTAACCCTCCTGAAGCGCCAGCGAGACGCCGCCGCGGCGGGCGAGCCGGCTGACCCTGTGCTGTCCCGTGCCTTGCTGCTGACGGTCAACGGGGTTGCGGCTGGGCTGCGCAACACCGGCTGACGGCAAGGCGGTTCGAGGGGCGCTCCGGGGGACTGGGGCGCCCTTTGGGGTTGTTGGGGGTTGCGGGTGCGTCGTAGTGCTCGGTGCGCGCCAATTACGGCGACGTGAGGCCGTGAGGCTTCAGCCAGGGGCGAGCAACGCCGGGTACTGGTCGACGCGTTGCTGTATCGGCGGGCCGGTGCGCGGGTGTTCAGGGGGTGTGCCCGGCGGCGCGGCAGCGCGGAAGTGCGGGAAGCGCGGGCGGAGTTCGTGGGGGTGCGGGTGGGTGTGGTGGGTCGGGATCGGGAGGGGGGTGTCTGCGGTGGCGCCGGCTCGGGAGTTCCGGGTGAGTTCGACGTTCGTGGCGGAACGGTTGGTGGGGTGGGGGGTGGTTCGGAGGGAGGGGGACGGCTCGGCGTCGTCCGGCTGCGCCTCGTTCAGCTCGTCGGTCGTGGAGGCCCCTTCCCCTCGTCCCCTCACACCGCCAAGAACGCCGCCGTCACCAACGCCACCCCCGACCCCGCCAGGAGCCAGCCGAGGCGGGTTCGGCTGAGGCCGCCGGCTACTACTACCGACGTGAGGAGGAGGGCGCCGCCGAGGGGGACCCAGGCGTAGAGGATGCCGGCGGGGCCGGAGCGGACGGCTTCGGTGGAGTCGGGCTTGATGATCACGGAGTAGGTCTGGCCGATCTTCACCGCGATCGGTTCGGGGATCGTCATCGACTTGCGCGGGGTCGCGCCTGCCGAGGCCGGGGTGAACGGGCCCGTGCACGCGTCGTCCCCGCACGCGGTCACCTTCAGCGTCCCTCTCTCCCGGCCGCCCGGCAGCATCACGTGCTGCGCCGTGCCCCAGGACGCCCAGACGCCCGCGATCAGGATCAGGAGGGCGACCAGGCCCATCGACACGACCCGGCCGACGCGCAACGCGGACGACCGGGAACGACGGGGCGGGGCCGCCCGGCGACGACGGCGGGAGGCTGGCATGGCCGGGATCATTGGCCATGCCTACGCGGTCCGTCAATGTTGGCTGGTCAGGGGAGGCGGTACTTGAGGGGTAGCCCTTCAGAGGTAGCGCTCCAGGGGTAGCGCTTGGGAGGTAGTACTCGGGGCGGCCCTTCAGTGGTAGGCCCTGCGAGGTAGTCCTTCGGGGGTAGGCCCTGCGAGGTAGCCCTTCGGGGGTAGGCCCTGCGAGGTAGCCCTTCGGGGGTAGCCCCTACGCGGTAACCCTCACGTAGTGGCCCCTCAGGCTCGCCCCCACGTACCCCTCCCGTACCCCCTCAGGAGTTGTACGCCTGCTGCGCCCGCTCCAACCCCTCCGTCACCAGCGCCTCCACCCCGTCCGCGGCCCGGTCCACGAACCAGTCCAGCTCCTTGCGCTCGGTGGACGAGAAGTCCTTGAGGACGAAGTCGGCGACCTGCATGCGGCCCGGGGGGCGGCCGATCCCGCAGCGCACCCGGTGATACTCGGCGCCCATGGACTTGGTCATGGACTTCAGCCCGTTGTGACCGTTGTCACCCCCACCGATCTTCAGCCGCAGCGTGCCGTAGTCGATGTCCAGCTCGTCGTGGACGGCGACGATGTTCGCGAGGGGGACCTTGTAGAAGTCGCGGAGGGCGTTCACCGGTCCACCGGAGAGGTTCATGAAAGACATCGGCTTGACCAGGACCACTCGGCGGCTCGCGGGACCCGGCGCTCCGAGACGGCCCTCCAGGACCTGTGCCTGCGCCTTGCCGGCCCGCTTGAACCGGCCCCCCATCCGCTCGGCCAGCAGATCGGCCACCATGAACCCGATGTTGTGCCGGTTCATCGCGTACTCGGGCCCCGGATTCCCGAGGCCGACGATCAGCCAGGGGTCGGTGGAGGTGGGGGTGGTCATGAGGGAAGTCTCCTTGATACACGGCGAAGCCGCCGCCCCCTGAACAGGGAACGGCGGCTCGGAGCTTAACCGGCGTCTCCGCCGAAGGCTCAGGCCTGGGCGGCCTCGTCGCCCTCGGCCGCGGCTTCCTCGGCCTGCGCGGCCAGGACCTGGAGGACGACGGCGTCGTCCTCGACGGCCAGGCTCACACCGGCGGGCAGCTTGATGTCCTTGGCGAGGACGGAGGCACCGGCCTCCAGGCCCGCGATGGAGACGGTGACGGCCTCGGGGATGTGCGTCGCCTCGGCCTCGACCGGCAGCGCGTTGAGGACGTGCTCCAGCAGGTAGTTGCCGGCGGCGAGGTCACCCTCGGTCTGCACGGGGACCTCGACGTTGACCTTCTCGCCACGCTTGACGAGCAGCAGGTCGACGTGGACCAGGAAGCCCTTGATCGCGTCGCGCTGGACGGCCTTCGGGATCGCCAGCTCGTTGCCCTTGCCGTCGATGTCCAGGGAGATCAGGACGTTCGGCGTGCGCAGCGCGAGCAGCAGCTCGTGGCCCGGGAGGGTGAGGTGCTGGGGCTCGGTGCCGTGCCCGTAAAGGACGACCGGGACCTTGTTCTCACGGCGGATGCTGCGGGCGGCACCCTTACCGAAGGCGGTGCGGGTCTCAGCGGCGAGCTTGACCTCGGACATGGGGATCAACTCCTCGTACAGGTAGTAGACGGTCGGGTCACCCGGCCATGTACAACGGCCTGCTACGAAGAGCGCGTCGATAACGGACCGCCGTTCCCGTGAATGAGAACGGCCTCCCTCGCCGAGCAACTTTCGCAGCATACTCGGGGAGAGAGGCCGTACCCAAAACGATCAGAGATCGGTCACTCTGCAGTGCAGAAACCTCACTGCTCGTCGAAGAGGCTCGTCACCGAACCGTCCTCGAACACCTCACGCACCGCGCTCGCGATGGTCGGCGCGATGGAGAGCACCGTCATCTTGTCGAGGTCGGCGGCCAGCTCGCCCGGCGTCGGCAGCGTGTTCGTGAACACGAACTCGCTCACCCGGGAGTTCTTCAGCCGGTCGGCGGCCGGACCGGACAGCACACCGTGCGTCGCCGTCACGATGACGTCCTCCGCACCGTGCGCGAACAACGCGTCCGCCGCCGCGCAGATCGTGCCGCCCGTGTCGATCATGTCGTCGACCAGGACACACACGCGGCCCTTGACCTCACCCACGACCTCGTGGACGGTCACCTGGTTCGCGACGTCCTTGTCCCGCCGCTTGTGGACGATCGCCAGCGGCGCACCGAGCCGGTCGCACCAGCGGTCGGCCACGCGCACGCGGCCCGCGTCCGGCGAGACGACCGTCAGCTTGTCGCGGTCGACCTTCGCGCCCACGTAGTCCGCGAGGAGCGGCAGCGCGAAGAGGTGGTCGACCGGGCCGTCGAAGAAGCCCTGGATCTGGTCGGTGTGCAGGTCGACCGTCAGGATCCGGTCCGCGCCCGCCGTCTTCATCAGGTCCGCGATCAGGCGGGCCGAGATCGGCTCACGGCCGCGGTGCTTCTTGTCCTGGCGGGCGTAGCCGTAGAACGGCACGATCACCGTGATCGACCGCGCCGACGCGCGCTTCAGCGCGTCGATCATGATCAGCTGCTCCATGATCCACTGGTTGATCGGAGCCGTGTGGCTCTGGATCACGAAGCAGTCGGCGCCGCGCGCCGACTCCTCGTAGCGGACGTAGATCTCGCCGTTCGCGAAGTCGAAGGCTTTGGTCGGGACGACCCCGACCCCCAGCTGGTGGGCGACCTCCTCGGCAAGCTCGGGGTGGGCGCGGCCGGAGAAGAACATCATCTTCTTCTCGCCGGTCGTCTTGTTCCCGGTCACAGCACTGTCTCCTCAGAGGTGTCTCAGCCGCGCGACGCCGTGTTCACAACTGGGCGTGAGGGAGCGTCTCAGCTGGTGGGTGCGGGTGTGCACTTATCACGGTACGCCCTGTTCGGCGCAGCCGTTTTCGGTCAGCTTTCGCCTTCGCCTTGCCGGGACGCCGCCTCGGCGGCTTTCGCCGCGGCGCTTCCCGGACGCTTTCGGGCCACCCAGCCCTCGATATTCCGCTGCTGGCCACGGGCCACGGCCAGCGAACCGGGCGGTACGTCCTTCGTGATCACGGAGCCCGCGGCGGTGTACGCGCCGTCCCCGACCGTGACCGGTGCCACAAACATGTTGTCCGAACCCGTCTTGCAGTGCGAGCCCACGGTCGTGTGGTGCTTGCTCTCGCCGTCGTAGTTCACGAACACGCTCGCGGCGCCGATGTTGCTGAAATCACCGATCGTCGCGTCGCCCACGTACGACAGGTGGGGGACCTTCGTGCCTTCGCCGATGGAGGCGTTCTTGGTCTCCACATACGTACCGATCTTGCCCCTCGCACCCAGCCGGGTGCCGGGGCGCAGGTACGCGTACGGACCGACGCTCGCGCCCTCCCCGATCGTCGAGGAGACGGCGACGGTGTTGTCGACGCGCGCGCCCGCGCCGACCCGGGTGTCCGTCAGCCGGGTGTTCGGCCCGACCTCGGCGCCCTCGCCGATGTGCGTGGCCCCCTGGAGCTGGGTGCCCGGGTTGACGACGGCGTCCTGGCCGAACGTCACCGTCACGTCGACCCACGTCGTCGCCGGGTCGACGACCGTGACGCCGTCCAGCATCGCCTGCGTGAGGAGGCGGTCGTTGAGGGTGCGGCGTGCCTCGCTGAGCTGGACGCGGTTGTTGATGCCGGCGATCTCGCGGTGGTCGCGGGCGACCGAGGCGCCGACCCGGTGCCCCGCCTCGCGCAGGATCCCCAGCACGTCCGTCAGGTACTCCTCGCCCTGGCTGTTGTCCGTCCGCACCTTCTTCAGCGCGTCCGCCAGCAACTGCCCGTCGAACGCGAACACCCCGGAGTTGATCTCCCGGATCGCCCGCTGCTCCTCGGAGGCGTCCTTGTGCTCGACGATCGCGGTGACGGCGCCCGTGCCGCCGTCCCTGACGATCCGTCCGTACCCCGTCGCGTCCGGCACCTGCGCCGTCAGCACCGTCACCGCGTTCCCGTTGGTGTGGTGAGTGGCCGCCAGCTCGCCGAGCGTCGCACCCGTCAGCAGGGGGGTGTCCCCGCAGACGACGACGACCGTCCCGCCGACCTCGCCACCGAGCTCCTCCAGCGCCATGCGGACGGCGTGACCCGTGCCGTTCTGCTGCTCCTGGACGGCCGTGCGGACGGCGGCGCTGTTCTCCGCGAGGTGTGCCGTCACCTTCTCGCGCGCGTGCCCCACGACCACGACCAGGTTCTCCGGGTCCAACTCCTGCGCGGCGGCGAGCACATGGCCCACCAGCGTCCTTCCGCACAGCTCGTGCAGAACCTTCGGAGTGGCCGACTTCATACGGGTGCCCTCACCCGCTGCGAGAACGACGACGGCTGCCGGGCGGATGGCGCTCACGGAGTTGCCCTTCGGCTTTGTGTGGGTGGGGACATCCGAAGGATACCGGGGCGTTTCCCGGAGGACATGGGAGCGGGTCCTGACTGGACTGAACCGGTCAGGACCCGAACTGGGGATATGTGTGGTGTAGCTCCCGGAGAAGGATTCGAACCCTCATTCAACGGACCAAAACCGTTTGTCCTGCCCTTAGACGATCCGGGATGGATTGCCCCTATGTCCGATTCTCTAGGTCGGACGCAGTTGCAGCCCCTACTATGCCGCACCAGGCGCCTTCGATGCGACGGTACAGATCCGCTCCCTTGAGGACGCGGACCGTCAGGCAGCCGTGATACGCGTTGCCGACGTTCTTTCGGACTGTCTTGGGGTTGTGCTTCTTCACGTTCGTCTTGGTGAACGAGGCGGCCTCGATGCCGAGTAGGTCGGCCCAGTAGCGCTCGGCGTCCGCGATGTCGGCGTTCTCATGGATCATGACGGTGAACCGGAGCCGCTCGGGTTCCACTTGGAGCAGGTTCAGCCAGGCCAGATAAACCTTGATCATGCCTGGGTCGCTGTTGACGAAGATGACGCTCTCCCTGCGGGCGTACGGCTTGTCCTTGCTGCCTTCCGCCCAGTAGAGCCCGACGCCGATCAGGAACAGCTCGCGATCCGACAGATTGCCGATCTGTTCCGTCGCCGCGGACTTCGCTCGCTGCCGTTCCTCATCCCGTACCGCCAGCTCGTGCTCCCACCTCTTCCGGTTGGCCAGCCTCGCCTGCTCCGCGGAGTCGCGGCGCTCCGGCTTCGGCAGATCCCGTACCCACAGCGATATCGAACTCTTCGAGCACCCCAGCTCCACCTGGATCTGGTCGTACGTCCAGCCCTGGAGGCGGAGTTCGCGGGCTTGGTCGCGGAGGTCGTCCTTGGCGTTGGGGCGCTTCGTCCACTCGGGGGCGGGCTCGCCGTCGAGGAGGCGGTTGAGGAGGTCGTTGTTGTCGACGTGGAGGCGGTCGCGGATCTGGCGGCGGCTGAGGCCGGATCGGCGTAGGGCCACTGCCTGGGTCCGCAGGCCCTCGAAGTCGGTGTACTTGTCTGGTGCATGTGCCATGGGCATACCGTGCGCCCGGAATTGATCATTCCGGCAAGGGGATCGACATAGCTCATCTGTTCGATCCGGTGAGGGTCGGTGTTCGATCGGTGTCCGAGAGGGCGCGGTGCGGAAAGTTTCCGGAAAACGGGGGGAGGGCGACCGTAGGCTGGAGGCATGACCAGGACGGGGGAAGAGGTGGCTGCGGGCCGGGCAGGGCCGTGGTGGTGGGGGCGGCGGCGCAGTGCCGCGTTCGACGCGGGGCTGGGGCTCGCCTCGATGGTCGAGTGCGGGGCGGAGGGCGTGCCGTTCGCCAGGGACGCGGGGATTCCGCTGTGGGCGGGCGTGGTGTTCGGGGTCGTCGCCGGGAGCGTGCTCGTCGTCCGGCGGAAGTGGCCGATCGCCGTGGTGCTGGTTTCGATCGCCATCACCCCGGCGCAGATGGGGTTCCTGATGGGGCTCGTCGGGCTGTACACGCTGGCCGCGTCCGAACTGCCCCGGCGGATCATCGGATCCCTCGCCGGCATGTCGATGATGGGGATGCTGGTCGTGACGTTCGTCCGGCTGAAGCAGCTCGGGGAGGGGGGTCTGACGATCGGCGACTGGTTCGTGCCGTTCGCCTCGATCGCGACCGCCCTCGGGATGACCGCGCCGCCCGTCCTGCTCGGCCTCTACATCGGGGCCCGGCGGCGGCTGATGGAGAGCCTGCGGGAGCGGGCGGACAGCCTGGAGCGCGAGTTGCAGCTGCTCGCTGAGCGCGCGGAGGAGCGCGCGGAGTGGGCGCGGGGGGAGGAGCGGACGCGGATCGCCCGGGAGATGCACGACGTGGTCGCGCACCGGGTGAGCCTCATGGTCGTCCACGCCGCCGCGTTGCAGGCGGTCGCCCGGAAGGATCCGGAGAAGGCCGTGCGCAACGCCGCGCTGGTGGGGGACATGGGGCGACAGGCGCTGACGGAACTGCGGGAGATGCTGGGGGTGTTGCGCAGCGGGGGTGAGCGGACGGTGTCGTCCCCCGGAGGGCTGCCGCTGGCCGCCGTGGGCGCTGCCGCTGCCGCCGCCGCTTTCCGGGCCGTCGAGGAGGGGGAGGGGCCCTGCCTCGCGGACGTCGAGGAGCTGATCGGGCAGTCGGCTGCCGCCGGGATGGTGGTGGCGCTGTCGGTGGAGGGGGAGGTGCGCGCCTACGTCGCCGAGATCGAGCAGACCGCGTTCCGGGTGGTGCAGGAGGCGCTGACCAACGTCCACAAGCACGCCGCCGGGGCCAAGACGTACGTGCGGCTGGCGCATCGGGACGAGGAGATCGCGATGCAGGTGGAGAACGAGCCGCCGTCGGAGGCGGGGTCGGCGTCCGCCGCCCGGCTGCCGTCCGGGGGGAACGGGCTGGTCGGGATGAAGGAGCGGGTGGTGGGGCTGGGCGGGGTGTTCGTGTCGGGGCCCACGGAGGCCGGGGGGTTTCGGGTGTCGGCGGTGATTCCTGCGGGGCGGTGAGGTGAGAAGGGTGCTGGTCAAGGGGTGTGCCTTTTGTGCTCGTACCCCTTCATCGTTTCGGCGCCGCGACCCGGTTCACGATTCGCCCGACTTTTCGAATCCCCCTTTTCCGCCCCTCACCCCTCCGTCGTCAGCCGGATCGGGTGCGTCCCCGATATGAGTGCGCCCAGCGCCTGGTCGATGGTGTGGCCGAGGTACCAGTCGCCGGTGTGGTCCAGGGCGTAGATCCGGGCGGCCGTGTCGATGGCGAGGAGGGTGTGGGTGTCGGGCTCGGCGCCGAGGGGGGACAGGTCGGTGGCGAGGGCTCTGCCGAGGTCGCAGAGGGTGCGGGCCTGGTGGAGGCCGTGCAGGGGGTCGAGGTGGAAGACCGCGGGGGCGATCTGCCGGCCCGGGCCGATGGGCGCGATGTGCAGGCCGCCGAACTCCGCCCACGCCTCGACCGCCGCCGGGAAGACGGCGTGCCGGTGGCCCGCCGGGGAGACGTGCTCGCGCAGGGTGTCGGCCCAGAACTCGGCCTGTTTGATGTCCCAGCGCCCCGGGAGCCAGCCCGCTTTGCGCAGGGCGGCGTCCACGGGGACCGGGAAGCGGGTGGTCGAGGTGCGGTCGGTGTGGTGCATCTGCCGTTCGTTCGTCGAGGCCGGGGCGGTGGTGCGGAGTCCCGGGTGGTGCGGGGGTTCCTGGTGATGTTGACGCTTTTGCCGGGGCTGTGGTTCACACAGACGGCTACAGCGTCGTACGTGGCTAGTCCTCGGACGTCTCGACGACGCGGATGCTGAAGTGGGCCGTGAGGGCGGTGCAGGCGCGGCAGGGGGGTGCGAAGGTGCCGTGCAGGGGGTCGCCGTCCTCGCGGATGTGGCGGGTGGTGAGTTTGGCTTGCTTGAGGGCCTTGCGGGCCTCGCCGTTGGTCATGGGCTTGCGGGCGGCGCGGCGGCTGCGGGTCTCGTCGGCGGCCGTGATGTGCCGGGAGATGAGGAGCGCCTCGGCGCAGCGGCCGGTGAAGCGGTCGCGGCGGTCGCTGGGGAGCGTGTCGAGGAAGTCCTGGACGAGGTGGTGCAGCGGCGGGGGCTGGTCGCCGCGGGCGGCGGTGCCGGTGAGGGTGGCGCCGCGGACGGAGAGCGCGGCGGCGACGGTCGGGAGTATGCCGTCCCGGCGGTGGCGGAGCGCGGGGACGTGGGGGGTGTCGGCGGACCAGCCGATGCG
>NZ_JBTYMC010000067.1:0-27432 GCF_054880855.1 Streptomyces sp. S6
CGGCCGAACACCGCCTCGCCACCCTGGACGACCTCGCAGACCTCGCCACACGACTCGGCATCAACCCGCCGCCAGAGATCAAAACAGCGAGTTGATAATCGGCAAGCCCTTTGTTGTCCATCTTGTAGGCGGCGTCGTCCGTACCGAACCAGGAAGGTCTGCTGTCGTCGGTGGGGCGCTTGGTGTACGGGTTGGAGTAGTGCATCCATTCGGGGATGCTGTGCCCGACGGGGTGGCCGGTGGTGCTGGTCCCCGACGTCGTCACCTCGTCGTTCCAGCGCTCGGCGGCGGCCTTGGTCTCCGGCATGACGCAGGTCGGAGACGGCAGGCTGATGCAGGTCGGCAGGCCGATGATGTTGTGCGACAGGTTCGTGGCCCAGTCGTACAGTGCCTGCCTCGTCTTGAGGGGGGTGTTGAACATCTGGCTCTCGGGTCGGACGTCGATGTTCTGGTTCTCGTCGAAGTACGCGTCGGCCTCGACGCTGTCGGTGACGTAGGTGCCGGTGATCGGCTGAAATGCGATGGCACCGAAGGCGACGTCGTCGTTGGCGGTTCCGTCGGGCGTGTAGTTCGACATGCTCACACTCGGTGTGGAAGTGAACTTGTAGGCACCCAGGGAAACCCACTTGCCGTTGTTGCCGTCCTGGTCCAGATAACGGTCGAAGGGGCCACCGAGGGCGCTGCGGACGACGTAGTGCGCGTCCTTGGTCTGTGCGCCGGTGTCGGGGACGTGGACACTCGACCAATCCACAGCTATTGACTATTCCTCCCAGTGAGGGGTGTGTGGGCTGGCCGAAGGGGAACAACCGCGGACGGCTGGATCTCTATGCAGATCACCCCAAGACCGTCAACGTCCGAGCGACAGGGCTTCTCGAAGCCGTAGGCGCGTTCTACGCGGACCGGCTCTTCGGGTCTCAGTGTTGTGAGCTGTTTCTCGCGGGCCTGTCGAGCCGGGGCGACGAAGAGGCGAGAGCGGGAACGAGAGCGCCTTCACCGCAGCCTCGCCGAGACCCAGCGCCGTCAGACGAACATCCTGGGCCGGATCGACCTTGCTGAGCACCGTTCGTGATGCCCCCCGAGCTGGTGATCGTACAGGGGTTCTAAAACATGTCCCAGCCGAATTCCCGGTGTGCGGCTTCGGCTTGGGTGGGCGGCAGCCACTCCAGCGTGTACACGGTGTCGGGCAGCCGGAACACCCCGGCCGACCAGTCGGCGAGCTCACCGTCCAGATCCTCACTCCACACGTGGCCGCCCTCGGGAAGGAGGTCCGAGGAGCCGGCCGGCCACACCATCCACTCCGGCAGTTCCTGCTCGCTCTCGACGCGCTTGCGCCACAGCCACCCGACGTACTCCGGCCAGAGGTTCACCCGCGTCACCAGCAGCCCGACCTCCCGTCCGTCGAGCACCAGCCGCGCCGCGCCCCGCCGATACGGATCGAGCCGTGCATCCTGCGTGCTCACGTCCCCCGAACCCCCGTCCGTGTTACCAAGAACCATGTCTGCACACACTGCATCACACGCGTACGACGCCGTCATCGTCGGAGGCGGTCACAACGGCCTGGTCGCCGCCGCCTACCTGGCCCGCGCCGGGCGGACGGTGCTCGTGCTGGAGCGGCTGGGCCGGACGGGTGGGGCGGCGGTGTCGACGCGGCCGTTCGCCGGGGTGGACGCGCGGCTGTCGAGGTACTCGTACCTGGTGAGCCTGCTGCCCGAGAAGATCGTCCGGGACCTGGGCCTGAGCTTCCGTGTCCGGGCGCGGGACATTTCCTCGTACACCCCCGTCGAACGCCACGGGAAACCCACCGGCCTCCTCGTCGGCGGCGGAGAGCACCGCACCCGGGAGGCCTTCGCGCAACTCACCGGCTCGGACCGGGAGTTCGAGGCGTGGCGACGGTTCTACGGCATGACGGGCCAGGTCGCCCGGAGGGTGTTCCCGACGCTCACCGAACCCCTGCCGACGCGCGAGGAACTGCGCCGCAGGGTGGGTGACGAGGAGGCGTGGCGGGTGCTGTTCGAGGAGCCGGTCGGGGCGGCGATCGAGGAGCGGTTCGACGACGACCTCGTGCGCGGAGTCGTCCTCACCGACGCCCTGATCGGCACGTTCGCCGACGCCCACGACCCCTCCCTCGCCCAGAACCGCTGCTTCCTGTACCACGTCATCGGCGGCGGCACCGGCGCCTGGGACGTCCCCGTCGGCGGCATGGGCGCCCTCACCGACGCCCTCGCGACGACCGCCCGCGAGGCCGGCGCCGTCCTCGCCACCGGCCACGAGGTCACCCGCATCGACAGCGACGGCCGTACGGCGGAGGTCAGTTACCGCACGGCGGACGGCGAGGGCGTCGCGAGCGCCCGGCACGTCCTCGTGAACGCCTCCCCGCAGGCCCTCGCCGAACTGACCGGCGCCACCCCGCCGGAGTCCGCCGACGGCGCCCAACTCAAGGTCAACATGCTCCTGAAGAGGCTCCCGAGGCTCAAGGACACGTCGGTCGACCCGCGCGAGGCGTTCGCCGGCACCTTCCACATCGCCGAGGGATACACCCAACTGGCCGCCGCCTACGCCGAGTCGGCCGCAGGACACCTCCCCACCGCCCCGCCCTCGGAGATCTACTGCCACTCCCTGACCGACCCGACGATCCTCGGCCCCGACCTGACGGGCCATCACACCCTCACCCTCTTCGGCCTGCACACCCCCGCCCGCCTCTTCCGCGAGGACAACACGGCGACCCGGGAAGCCCTGTTGAAGCGCACCCTCGCCCAGCTCGACGCCCACCTCGCCGAACCCCTTGCGGACTGCCTCGCCACCGACGCCGACGGCCGCCCCTGCATCGAGGCGAAGACCCCCCTCGACCTGGAAGCCGACCTCCGCCTCCCCGGCGGCAACATCTTCCACCGCGCCCTCTCCTGGCCCTACTCCGAGGCGGGCGGCGGCCGTTGGGGTGTCGAGACCCCGCAGGCGAACGTCCTCCTGTGCGGCGCGGGAGCGATCCGCGGGGGAGGGGTGAGCGGCGTGCCGGGCCACAACGCGGCCATGGCCGTCCTGGAACACCAGATCTGACGATCCATCAGAAAACCTCTTCCCTCGGACGACCGTCTGCGGCATCCTGCGCGACATGCAGACGGAGCTGAGCAACCAACTGGGAGTCGAGCACGCCCTCTTCGGCTTCACCCCCTTCCCCGCCGTCGCCGCGGCGCTGAGCCGGGCCGGCGGGTTCGGCGTGCTCGGCGCGGTCCGCTACACCGACCCCGACGACCTCAAACGCGACCTGGACTGGCTGGACGCGCACGTGGACGGCCGCCCGTACGGCCTCGACGTCGTCATGCCCGCGAAGAAGGTCGAAGGCGTCACCGAGGCCGACGTCGAGGCGATGATCCCCGACGGGCACCGGCAGTTCGTGCGCGAGACCCTCGCCAAGCACGGCGTTCCCGAACTCGCCGAGGGTGAGGCGTCCGGCTGGCGGATCACCGGCTGGATGGAAGAGGTCGCCCGCACCCAGCTCGACGTCGCCTTCGACTACCCGATCAAGCTGCTGGCCAACGCCCTCGGTTCACCCCCGGCCGACGTCGTCGCCCGCGCGCACGGCCGGGGCGTCAAGGTCGCAGCGCTCGCCGGAAGCGCCCGGCACGCGCTGAAGCACAGGGACGCCGGCATCGACATCGTCGTCGCACAGGGCTACGAGGCGGGCGGGCACACGGGTGAGATCGCCTCAATGGTGTTGACCCCAGAGGTCGTTGAGGCCGTCGCCCCGCTGCCCGTGCTGGCCGCCGGAGGCATCGGCAGCGGCGCCCAGGTGGCCGCCGCGCTCGCCCTCGGCGCGCAGGGCGCCTGGCTCGGGTCGATCTGGCTCACCACCACCGAGGCCGACACGCACTCCACGGCCGTCGCCCGCAAACTCCTCGCCGCCGGGTCCGGGGACACCGTCCGCTCCCGTGCCCTGACCGGGAAACCGGCCCGCCAGTTGCGCACCGAGTGGACCGACGCGTGGGACGACCCGTCCGGCCCCGGCACCCTCCCCATGCCTCTCCAGGGTCTCCTGGTCGCCGAGGCTCTCTCCCGGATCCAGAAGTACGAGGTCGAGCCCCTCCTCGGCACGCCGGTCGGGCAGATCGTCGGCCGGATGACCGAGGTGCGCAGCGTCCAGACGGTCGTCGACGACCTCACACGCGGCTTCGAGGAGGCCGTGGACCGGATGAACCGGATCGCCGGAAGGAGCAGCCGATGAGCACCGGATTCTGGGCGCAGGCCACCGAGAACCCCGACCGGGTCGTCCTGGTCGCCCCCGACGGCGAGGAGTGGACCGCCGGACGCCTCCACGCGGAGACCAACCGCCTCGTCCACGGCCTGCGCGCCGCCGGGCTCGAACGCGGCGACACCTTCGCCGTCGTCCTGCCCAACTCCCCGCAGTTCCTGGCCGCTTACCTCGCCGCCAGCCAGGCGGGCTTCTACCTGGTGCCGGTCAACCACCACTTCGTGGCCCCGGAGATCGCCTGGATCGTCGCCGACTCCGGCGCGAAGGTCCTGATCGCCCACGAACAGTTCGCCTCGGACGCCGCCCGCGCCGCCGACGAGGCCGGGCTCCCCGCCGCACAGCGGTACGCCGTCGGCGACGTCGACGGGTTCCGCCCCTACGCCGAACTCCTCGACGGACAGCCGGAGTCGGCGCCCGAGGACCGCACACTCGGCTGGGTCATGAACTACACGTCCGGGACGACGGGCCGCCCCCGGGGCATCCGCCGCCCGCTGTCCGGGAAACTCCCCGAGGAGACCTACCTCGGCGGCTTCCTGGGCATCTTCGGCATCCGGCCCTTCGACGACAACGTCCACCTGATCTGCTCGCCGCTCTACCACACGGCCGTCCTCCAGTTCGCGGGCGCGTCCCTGAACATCGGGCACCAGCTGGTCATGATGGACAAGTGGACGCCGGAGGAGATGCTCCGGCTGATCGACCGTCACCGGTGCACCCACACGCACATGGTGCCCACCCAGTTCCACCGCCTCCTCGCCCTCCCCGAGGACGTGCGCCGCCGCTACGACGTGTCGTCCATGCGGCACGCCATCCACGGCGCCGCCCCCTGCCCGGACCACGTGAAGCGGGCGATGATCGACTGGTGGGGGAGCTGTGTCGAGGAGTACTACGCGGCCAGCGAGGGCGGCGGTGCCTTCGCGTCCGCCGAGGAGTGGCTGAAGAAGCCCGGCACGGTCGGAAAGGCCTGGCCCATCAGCGAGTTGGCGATCTTCGACGACGACGGCAACCGGCTGCCGCCCGGCCGACTCGGCACGGTCTACCTGAAGATGAACACGGGCGGGTTCGCCTACCACAAGGACGAACAGAAGACCCGCAAGAACCGCATCGGCGACTTCTTCACCGTCGGCGACCTCGGACTCCTCGACGAGGACGGCTACTTGTTCCTGCGCGACCGGAAGATCGACCTCATCATCTCCGGCGGCGTCAACATCTACCCCGCCGAGATCGAGGCCGCCCTCCTCGCCCACCCGGCCGTCGCGGACGCCGCCGCCTTCGGGATCCCCCACGACGACTGGGGCGAGGAGGTCAAGGCGGTCGTCGAACCGGCCCAAGGGTTCGCACCCGGACCGGAGTTGACCGCCGACCTCCTCGCCCACTGCACCGAACGGCTCGCCGGCTACAAACGGCCCAAGAGCATCGACTTCATCGCCGAGATGCCCCGCGACCCCAACGGCAAGCTCTACAAACGCCGGTTGAGGGAGCCGTACTGGACCGGCTCAGGAGTGGACGCGCACGACCCGAAGGACGGGTGACGCCTTCACGTCCTTCTCGCAGAACCGCGCGGTCACCCATCGCTCCCGAGAGAACAGGCGCGTCTGGTCCGCGTAGTGCGGCGAGTTCGGGTTCGACGACTGCGCGTACGACAGCAGCGTCCGCGCCACCGGACACCCGCTCCCGTCCCACCCGACGGCCTGAATGTGACTGGACCCCATCGACACGTCCGAGTAGCCGCCGCCCGCCGGGTTCCACACCCCCTCGACCTTGTTCCACACACCCAGCCACTCGGTCCCGCCCGGCAGCGGGATCCGCTTCCCGTTCCGGACGACGAACTGGTGCACGCCGAGCGGGGAGTCGAGCGGAATGCCCGCCGCCCGCAGCTCCGTCACCGCGTCCGCGAGCGCCTTCGTGAAGGCCGGGTTTCCGGTGTCGAGGGTGTTCGGCGTGTTCACCGGGTCGGCGGCCGAGAACAGCACCTTCCAGCTCCGGGCGGGCATCTTCCGCCAGAACCGGTCGAAGAGCAGCGCGCCTTTGCTGTCGATGTTCACCGTCCGGTCCCAAGCGGCCAGCACCCCGCACGCCCCGGAGACGTCAACAGCCGTACCGTTGCTCCCCGTTGCCTTTCCGCCCGGCAGCGCCGCGCACGCCTTCGCCGCGTCGGCCGCCGCCAGGTCACCGGCCGGAACCCGGTTCGCGAACTGCTGCGCCTGGAGGTCCCGCACGGTCAGCTTCCCGCGCGCGGCGAGCGCCGCCACGTCCTGGATCGCCCCGCGCGTCCGCAGCCCCCGCTGCGTCCCGACCGTCCCGAAGATCCGCTCGTAACCGGTCAGCGGCTGCTCGGCGTTGGTCAGCCAGGCGCTGTCGTTGGAGTTCTCCACGTAGGGCGCGTCCTTCAGCGTCGGCATCTTCGCCGGACCGAAGATGCCGGGCTGCACGGCGTCGGGGTCGTCGCCCGGGACGCACGCGGTGCGCGAGCCGTCGAGGACCGCCAGACCCGCCGCCGGGTACGTCGCCGAGCCCAGCGGGGTCGAGCAGGACGCCGCGAGGCCGTCCGTGATCCGGGGGAGCACCTGCGACTGGGAGAACAGGGTGTGCCCGGCGGAGTCGCCGGCGATCGTGTTCACCCACGGCAGGCCCTGGTGCCGGGCCAGAGATGCGGCGATCCCCGCCGTGTCACGGGCCTTGCCGAAACCCAACGAGGTGTCCGCGAAACGCAGGTTGGCCGCGTTCGGGTCGTTCAGCGCGAACGCGGTCGTCGAGGTCCACGGCAGCGGGAGCCCGGCGTCCGAGGAGGCGAGAACCGGGCCGTACCGGGTCCACCACTGGGTGCGGGTGACGGGGGCGCCGTCCTTCACCGCGACGGTGACCGTGCGCCGCGTCATCCGCTCCGGCTTGCCGTCCACCAGATAGGCCGTCGGGTCGGACGGGGCCAGAGTGAGCTGGGTCAGGTTGTACGGGACGCCCGTCGAGACGGTGTGGCTCCACGCGACGTGCGCGTTGTAGCCGATGGAGACCGTCGGCAGGCCGAGCAACGAGCCGCCCGCGACGTCCAGTTCGCCGGGGATCGTCTGCTGCGACTGCCAGAAACGGCGTCCGCCCTGCCACGGGTAGTGCGGGTTGCCGAGCAGCAGGCCGCGGCCGTTCGCCGTGGTGTCCCCGCGGAACGCGACCGCGTTCGAGCCCATCGAGGCGTCGGCGGTGCGCCGCTCGACCGCACGGATCAGGGCCTGCGGATCGGCCTTCGGCTGCGGGGAGTTCGCGGCGGGGGGCGTCGCCGACGTGATCTCGTCGATGTTGCCGCCCTGGCCGCCGAGGACCGACAGGGCGTACAGGCGGGCGGCCACGTCCGTGACGGTGACCGGGCGGACCCAGGCGGCGCCCGCGCACGCCGGGTCGGTGATCCGGTTGCGCGCGAGCCACGCGTTGTACCCGGCCGTGAACCCGGCCATCAGATCCTTCGCCTGCCGGCTCGGGCCGCGCGGAGCCGGTTCGGAGAGCAGCCGTTCGACCGTGCGGTCGTTCCGGACGCCCTTGAAGTAGAGGTCGCTCGACAGGTTCGTCGTCGCGCCGGAGAGTGAGAAGTCGGACTTCGCGTCGGGGCCGAAGAAGCGTGAACGCTCACCCCTGACGGTCGCGAAACCGTCGGCCAGCACACACACCTGGTCGGCGGCCTGCGCCCAGCCGGTGCCGAAACCGAGGTCCTGGTAGCTCTTCGCGGTGATGTGCGGGATGCCGTACTCGGTGTAGCGGACGACCGCGGATAACCGGCCCGCGGAGTACGTCTCCTGACGGCCCTGCGCCTGGGCCGAGGCTGCCGGAAGGACCGTCGCCCCGGTGAGCAGGGCGACGGCCGCGACGGTCAGCCGTCTGATGCGGGTGCGCATCGTGACTCCCAACGTCCTTGAGAGATAAGGGGCGTTGAGCGTATCAACGGGTAAATGCCGCGCCGGGGAAGCGGGGAACGAGGGTGGAGGCGTGTCGGCGGCGCGTACGCGTCCACCCCGCCCGACTCCCGCACGCCCCTCAGATGACGGCACCCGACTTGACCAGCCAACGCCCCCCGCCCAGGATCACCCCCATGACGTCCGGACAGACCAGCACCACGGTCGGCGGAGTGCTGCGCCGCAGTGCCCGCCGTACCCCGGCCCGCGTCGCGGTGGAGTACCGCGACCGCACCTGGACCTACGAGGAACTGGACGACGCGGTCTCCGCCGCCGCGACCGCCCTCCTCGCCCAGGGCCTGGAGAAGGGCGACCGGGTCGGTGCCTACGGCCACAACTCCGACGCCTACCTGATCGCCTTCCTCGCCTGCGCCCGAGCCGGACTGGTCCACGTCCCGCTGAACCACAACCTCACGGGCGACGACCTCGCCTACCTCGTCACCCAGTCCGGCAGCACCCTCGTCCTCACCGACCCCGACCTCGCCGCCCGACTCCCGCACGACACAAGCAAGTTGCCGCTCCGGGACACCGACGGCTCACTCCTCGACCTCCTGACGACGGCCGAGCCGTACGACGGAGAGGAGCCCCGCACCGAAGACCTCGCGCAACTCCTCTACACCTCCGGGACGACCGCTCTCCCCAAGGGCGCGATGATGTCCCACCGCGCGCTGGTCCACGAATACCTCAGCGCCATCGCCGCCCTCGACCTGAGTGCTGGCGACCGTCCCGTGCACTCCCTGCCGCTGTACCACTCGGCGCAGCTGCACGTGTTCCTGCTCCCCTACCTGGCGGTCGGCGCGACCAACGTCATCCTCGACGCACCCGACGGGGACCGCCTGCTCGACCTGGTCGAGACGGGCCGCGCGGACAGCCTGTTCGCGCCGCCCACGGTGTGGATCGCCCTCACGAACCGGCCCGACTTCCAGGACCGCGACCTGAGCGGGCTGCGCAAGGCGTACTACGGGGCGTCGATCATGCCGGTCCCGGTGCTGGAGCGGCTGAAGGAACGGCTCCCGAAGCTCAAGTTCTACAACTGCTTCGGCCAGAGCGAGATCGGCCCGCTCGCCATGGTCCTCGCCCCCGACGAACACCGGGGCCGCATGGCCTCCTGCGGGCGGACGGTCCTGTTCGTGGACGCGAAGGTCGTCGACGAGAACGGCACGGAGGTCCCGGACGGCACCACCGGCGAGATCGTCTACCGCTCGCCCCAACTCTGCGACGGCTACTGGGAGAAGCCCGAGGAGACGGCCGACGCGTTCAAGGACGGCTGGTTCCACTCCGGAGACCTCGCCGTCAGGGACGCGGACGGCTTCTACACGATCGTCGACCGCGTGAAGGACGTCATCAACACCGGCGGCGTACTTGTCGCCTCACGGCAGGTCGAGGACGCCCTCTACACCCACGACGCCGTCGCCGAGGTCGCCGTCATCGGCCTGCCCGACGAGAAGTGGATCGAGGCGGTCACCGCCGTCGTCGTCCCGCGAGGAGACGTCACCGAGGCTCAACTCCTCGACCACGTACGGGAGAAGCTCGACCACTTCAAGGCGCCGAAGCGGGTCGTGTTCGTGGCGGAGCTGCCGCGCAACGCGAGCGGGAAGATCCTCAAGCGGGAGCTGCGGGACAGGCTCGGCGGGGAGTGAGCGGGTACCTCAGGGCCTGAGATCCACGATCCGGCGGATCTTCCCCACCGACCGCTCCAGCGTCTCCGGATCGACGACCTCGACGGCCACGGACACCCCGATCCCGTCCTTCACGGCCGCCGCGATCGCCGCCTCCGCCGCCCGCCGGTCCTCCGTGCTCGCGTCGGGACGGGCCTCGGCGCGGACGGTGAGCGCGTCGAGGCGGCCCTCACGGGTCAGCCGGAGCTGGAAGTGCGGGGCGACCCCGGGCGTGCGCAGCACGATCTCCTCGATCTGCGTGGGGAACAGGTTCACCCCGCGCAGGATCACCAGGTCGTCACTGCGCCCGGTCACCCGCGCCATCCGGCGGAAGACCCGGGCCGTCCCCGGCAGCAGCCGCGTCAGATCCCGGGTGCGGTAGCGGACGACCGGCATCGCCTCCTTCGTCAGCGACGTGAACACCAGCTCACCCTCCTCCCCGTCCGGCAGCACCTCACCCGTCAGCGGGTCCACGACCTCCGGATAGAAGTGGTCCTCCCACACGTGCAGCCCGTCCTTCGTCTCCACGCACTCCTGCGCCACCCCGGGACCCATCACCTCCGACAGCCCGTAGATGTCCACCGCGTCGATCCCGAACCGCTCCTCGATCTCCCGCCGCATCTCCTGCGTCCACGGCTCCGCCCCGAAGATCCCGACCTCCAGCGAGGTCGAGCGCGGATCGACACCCTGCCGCTCGAACTCGTCGAGGATCGTCAGCATGTACGACGGCGTCACCATGATGATCCGCGGCCCCAGATCCCGGATCAACTGAACCTGCCGCCCCGTCATCCCGCCGGACGCGGGGACGACCGTGCAGCCGAGCCGCTCCGCCCCGTAGTGCGCCCCGAGCCCGCCGGTGAACAGCCCGTACCCGTACGCCACATGGACGACGTCCCCCGGCCGCCCGCCCGCCGCCCGGATCGACCGCGCCACCAGATCCGCCCACCGGTCCAGATCCCCCTCCGTGTACCCGACGACGGTCGGCACCCCCGTCGTCCCGCTGGAGGCGTGCAGCCGCCGGATCCGCTCCCGCCCGACCGCGAACATCCCGTACGGATAATTGGCCCGCAGATCCGCCTTCGTGGTGAACGGGAACCGCGCCAGATCGGCCGGCGACCCGCAGTCCTCCGGCCGTAGCCCCGCCCGGTCGAAGGCGTCCCGGTAGAACGGCACGTTCGCGTACGCGTGCCCCAGCGACCACCGCAGCCGCTCCAACTGCGTCGCCCGCAGCTCCTCGACACCCATCAGCTCGCCCGAGTCCGGCACCGGCCTCACCTCCGCCCCTCCAGTAACACAGATGTCCGGAACGCCGACAAGAGGAGATGATCGGCCGCATGCCGACCTTCACCGCACCCGACGGAACCGAACTCGCCTACCACGTGGACGGCGAGGGCCCGCCCCTGATCGCCCTGCCCGGCGGCCCGATGACGGCGTCCGCATACCTCGGCGACCTCGGCGGCCTCACCGCCCACCGCACCCTGATCCGCCTAGACCTGCGCGGCACCGGCGACTCCGCGACCCCCGCCGACCCCGCCACCTACCGCTGCGACCACCAGATCGCCGACGTCGAGGCCCTCCGCACCCACCTCGGCCTCGACCGCGTCGACCTCCTCGGCCACTCCGCCGCCGGAAACCTCGCCCTCCTCTACGCGGCCCGCCACCCGCAGCACATCGCCCACCTGGCCCTGATCGCCGTCACCCCCCGCGCCCTCGGCCTGCACCCCACCGACGAGGACCACCTGACCGCCGCACGCCTGCGCTCCGGCGAGGCCTGGTTCGAGGAGGCGTACGCCGCCCTGAAGGCGATGCTGGCGGGTGAACGCGCCCTCGACCTCGAAGCCATCGGCGGCTTCGCCTACGGCCGCTGGGACGACACGGCCCGAGCCCACCTCGCCCTCATGGAATCCCTTACGAACGACGAGGCGTCCGACCTCTTCCACGACCCGGCCGCCTACGACGCACCAGCCACCCTGAACGCCCTCTCCCACCTGGACGCCCCCGTCCTCCTCCTCTCCGGCGAATACGACGGCGCCCCCAACCCCACCCTCACCCACCACATCACCACCCTCCTCCCTCACACCGAGGTAGCCCTCCAGCCCGGCGCCGGCCACCTGCCGTGGATCGACGACGCGGAGTGGTTCGTCCACCGGGTCAACGCGTTTCTGCGTCCGACGGAGTAACTCCGACCCACACTTCTCCCAACGCCGGGCAAGCGCCCACCGGGTCGGGTGGTTTTGGTGTGTGGGCGGCTGCGGGCTTGTTGTGGCTGGTCGCGCCCACGTGGCGGCAGCCGCAAATAGACACAGCCCCGCGCCCCTGGAAGGCGGCTGCGCCGCCATGCCCGCGCGCCCGCGCCCACTTCTCTAACAGCTTGGTGCGCGATTGCCTGGGGCAACGCGCTCGGGCGGAGTGGCACTATCGGATGTGCTGGGTAAGGCCGAACAGAGCGCCGGTGGGATCGCGCAGGACCACGTCTCCGTTGGAGTCCTGGCGGACCTCGGTCGCACCGAGCAGTCGGGCCTGCTTGGCGTCGGCATCGGGTCTGCTGCTGGCGAAACTGACCAGCCAGAGTGATCGCTGCGCCGTTGGTTTTCCTGGTGGCGGGCTGGTGGCTGCGATGGAGTTGTCCGGCAGCCGGAACTCGGTGTGTTCAGGGTTGGAGTTCCAGCGCAGGGCTGGTCGGTAGAAGGCGGCGGCCTGCTCGGGGTGGTCGGTGAGCAGGCTGACGCCGGCGAAGGTGCCGGGTTCGTGGTTCAGTTGCATGCCGGTGTGGGTGCAGGGCTGCCAGAGTGACAGTGGTGCGCCGACGGGGTCGAGCGTGACGGCGGCGTGGCCGAGTGTCCCGACAGGGGTGGGTGCCACGATGATCTGGGCGCCCAGGTTCGTGAAGTGGGTGGCGGCGGCTTGGATGTCCGCCACGGTGATGTTGATCGTCCAGTAGGGCGGGCCGGGGTCCTCGGCCGGCCCGAGGGCGGCGACGAGTTGTCCGCGCAGTGTGCAGAGCCGGTAGCCGTTGGGGTCCGGTGGGGCGACGGTCCAGCCGAACAGCGCGGTGTAGAACGCCGTCGTCGTCTCCATGTCGGGGGTGCCGAGGTCGATCCAGCTCACGCTGTTCTCGGGGTGCCGCGTGATGTTCATCGAAATGCCTCTCCGTCGGGGCCGCCTCGCCCAGGCGGTGGAGCGAGGCGGTGTCCAGTACTGATGTCGGCGACGGCCTGCGGTGTCAGGTGTAGTAGGGCGAGTTCAGGTCGATGCTGGCGTCCTTGACGATGTCGCCGTCGAACAGGCGTGTCGTGGCCGGGGCTCCGGCCCGGCGGGCTTCTTCGGCGAAAGGGCCCTGGGCGAAGGCCAGGGCGTTCTCGGCGCTGTCGAATTCGTAGAAGCCGCCGATGGTGTGGGTGCCGATCCCGGACAGCCACGTCTTGCGGATCAGGCCCGGTGCGGTTTTCAGGGCCGTGTTGACCTGGTGCCAGTCGAACTGGTCGAACGGCACTGCCGCCTGGATCTCGGTGTAGAGAAACGTCTTGCCCATCACGAACCTCCGGTTTCGGGGCCTGTCCGGCCCACCTCACTAGTACGCACGTCCTAGTGAGGTGAGCATGGAGTAGGATGGCCGTACTAGTCAAGAGGGGGGTGCGATGGCCGCGGACACTAAGTCCCGCATGATCAGCGCAGCGATCGGGCTGCTGCAACGCCATGGCCTGGCCGCGATGTCCTTCACCGACGTCCTGGCCGAGAGCGGTGCCGCGCGCGGGGCGATCTATCACCATTTCCCGGGCGGCAAACAGCAACTCGCGCTCGAAGCCGCCCGCCGCAACGCGGAGGACGTACGCGGTCACCTGCACGAACTGCCGGCCCGCACGCCACGCGAAGTCGTGGAGGCATTCCTCGGCAACGTCCGCCCCGTGGTGCAGGCGTCCGCCGACGGCGGCGGCTGCGCAGTCGCGGCGGTCACCGTCGACGGCGGTGCGGCCATTGCCGACCAGGGCAGCCTGCGCGCGGTCGCGGCCGACGGGTTCGCCGGCTGGGTCGGCGAACTCGCCGGAAAACTCACCCAGGCCGGCATGAGCTCACCCCAGGCCGCTGATCTGGCCGCCCTCCTGATCGTCACACTCGAAGGCGCCCACATCCTCTGTCGTGCGGCCGGCAGCATCGCGCCTTTCGACAGCGCCGCCACGGCCCTGCTCTCCGCTCTCCCGAGCTCGGGTTGACCCGGTGTCAGAAAACAGCAACGTGGCGCACGGTAACGATCACACTTCTGCCATGGCATGAACAGGACCGTGTGGGTTGGGAGTTGTCGTGAGGCAATACCTTGGCCGCACGGCCTTGTCGCACCGTCTCTTCACCGGCCTCCAGCGCCGTCGACTCGGTTCGCTGATCGCGGAGTCGGCCGAGGCGTGGACGGCCGCAGAGGAGGGCCGACCGCACGAGCGGCGAGGCCGCAGCAGGCTGCGTGCGGCCGGTGCGGGACCGAATCACCAGTTGGTGTTCATCGACCGGGTCGTCGCCACGCTGGTCGTCCTGAGGTTCCCCTCCTGGCTGCTCGTGGCTTTGCTGTTCCCGGGCAGGGTGACCTGCGGCTTCGCACTCTCGCGGATGTCTTCGCCTACGCGGCGGCCGAGGATGTCGAGCTGCGGCTGGACGGCACGGAGGTCCGGGTCCGACGACCCGGGGCGAACGAGCCAGGCCGTCGCGTCTTCGTCTCGGGCAAGATGCGGCAGAACACCAAGAAGGCCACCGTCGTCACCGACGGACAGGGCCGCACCCTGTGGGCCGGGGCCTTCCGGCCCGGCCGAATGCACGACCAGACAGCCGTGAAGACCGAGGGAATCTGCGGCCTGTTCGAGCAGTACCCCCAGGTCAGGGCCAAGGTCGACGCGGGCTATCGGGGACTTGCCCAGCAGTTCCCCGACCAGGTCCAAGCCCCGCCGCTCAAGCTGAAGAAGGGCGCCCCGCCCGAAGACATCGCCGCCTGGGACGCGGCCCGCCATCAGCAGTCCTCGGAGCGCATCTGCGTCGAGCACGCCAACGCCGAACACAAGCAGTGGCGAACCCTCCAGGCCAACACGCCCCGACCTCATTCGTACACAAGGCCGTAATGCCGGCTGAGTGCCCACCGGCTCGGGTGGTTTTGGTGTGTGGGCGGCTGCGGGCCCGTCGTGGCCGTTCGCGCCCACGCGGCGGTAGCCGCAAATAGACACAGCCCCGCGCCCCTAAGAGGCGGCTACGCCGCCATACCAACACCGCGCACCCACACCCCCGAACACCGTTCCCTCTTCCAGCACCGCGCGCCCAATCTCCAAGAACGCCGGTTGAGTGCCCACCCACTCAGCCCCCTCTCCGGCCACCGGCCGCGAAGGAGCCGAAGGGGCGCGTCGGTGTCGAGGGCGCGGGCGCGCGGAGGCCCGAAGGGCTGAGCACGACCGTGTCCTCGACACCGACTTAGGCGCCCCGTAGGCGAGAGAGCCAATGTCACAGCCACGCGCGCGCCAGCCCAACAACCAACGCCCACAAAAAACCAAACCCCTCAACGCAGGCCCCAACTACCCATCCGCCTCCACCGCCACCTCCCGAGCCCACCGATAATCCGCCTTCCCACTAGGCGACCGCCGAATCACCTCAGCGATCACCAACTGCCGCGGCACCTTGTACCCCGCAAGACTGACCCGGCAATGCGCCTGAACGGCATCCAAGGTCAACCCCGCTGCACCGTCCCGGAGTTGAACAACGGCGGCGACATGGTTGCCCCACGTCTCGTCAGGAACCCCGGCGACAAGCGCGTCGTACACATCAGGGTGGGCCTTCAGCGCCTGCTCGACCTCCTCCGGGTACACCTTCTCCCCGCCCGTGTTGATGCACTGGGAGCCACGGCCGAGGACCACGACGACGCCGTCCTCGTCGACGGTCGCCATGTCGCCGAGCAACACCCAGCGGTCGCCGTCGAGTTCGAAGAAGGTCTCGGCGGTTTTCGCGGGGTCGTTGTAGTAGCCGAGGGGGACGTGGCCGCGCTGGGCGACGCGGCCCACCTCGCCGGGGGCGATGGGCGCATAGGTCGCCGGATCCACCACGCGGGTACGGGAGTTGACCTTGACGCGGAAACCCCGGTCGGGGCCGGAGTCGTCGGTGGCGGTGCCGTTGAAGCCGGACTCGGAGGAGCCGAAGTTGTTCAGCAGCACGGTGTTCGGGAGGAGTTCGCGGAACCGGCGGGCGACGGTGTCGGAGAGGATCGCGCCGGACGACGAGACGCTGAACAGGGACGAGCAGTCGGTGCCGCGCAGCGGGCCTTCGAGGGCGTCGATCAGGGGGCGGAGCATCGCGTCGCCGACCAGGGAGACCGCGTTGACCTTCTCCTTCGCGACCGTGCGCAGGACTTCCTCCGGCACGAACTTGCGGTGCAGGACGACGCGTTGGCCGAAGTTGAAGCCGATGAACGCGGTGAGGGTCGAGGTGCCGTGCATGAGCGGGGGAGTGGGGAAGAACGTGAGGCCGGGCCCTGAGGCGGCGGCCCGCTCGGCCAGCTCCTCCGGTTTCTTGACCGGCTCCCCGGTCGGCGCACCCCCGCCCATCCCCGAGAAGAACAGGTCCTCCTGACGCCACATCACCCCCTTGGGCATCCCGGTCGTGCCCCCGGTGTAGATGATGAACACGTCGTCCGCCGACCGCACCGGGAACCCGCGCTCCGCGGACCCCTCGGCCTCGGCGAACCCGGTCCCCAACTCCCCTCGCCCCACCCGCAGAAGATGCCGCACCCCCGGCACGCGCGGCAGCACCGCCCGCACCCGGTCCTCGAACTCCCCGTCGAAGACCAGCCCGACGAGATCGGCGTCCCGGTACAGGTACACCAACTCGTCCTCGACGTACCGGTAATTGACGTTGACCGGCACCAGCCGCGCCTTCAGGCACCCCAGCACGGCCTGGAGATACTCCACCCCGTTGTACAGATGCAGCCCGACATGCTCGCCGGGCCGCAGTCCCCGCTCCAGCAGATGATGCCCGACCCGGTTCGCGGCGGCGTCCAACTCGGCATAGGTGAGCCGCTGTTCGGCGCCGGTGCCCGGATGGTCGACGTACACGAGCGCTTCGCGGCCGGGTACCGCGTCCACGACCGACTCGAACAGGTCGGCAAGGTTGTACTCCACCGGTCCTCCTCACCTCGGTTCGCCGGTCATCAGAGCAAAGGGGGCGGCAACTGGGAAGGCTCACGGCAGAGAAATCTGACTGACTGTCAGAAAGTCGCCGATCGACCCTTGAAGTGCCCACGTGCCTCCTGCAACCTGTTGCACCCAAGGCTCAGCAGGGGAGAGCGTCATGAGTGGAACAGAACACCTCACAGTCCGGCGCGAGGGCGCCACCCTCGTGCTCACCCTCAACCGCCCGGAGGCGAAGAACGCCCTGTCGCTGCCGATGCTGGTCGGCCTCTACGACGGCTGGATCGAGGCGGACGAGGACGACGGCATCCGCTCGGTCGTCTTCACCGGCGCGGGCGGCACGTTCTGCGCCGGCATGGATCTCAAGGCCCTCGCCAGACAGGGCGCGGACGGCAAGGACAAGGGCATCGACGGCGACCACTACCGCCACCGCCTCGACGCCGACCCCGACCTCCACTGGAAGGCGATGCTCCGCCACCACCGCCCCCGCAAACCGGTCATAGCCGCCGTCGAGGGCCACTGTGTCGCGGGCGGCACCGAGATGCTCCAAGGCACCGACATCCGCGTCGCCGGCGAATCCGCGACCTTCGGCCTGTACGAGGTGAAGCGCGGCCTCTTCCCGATCGGCGGGTCGACCGTCCGCCTCCAGCGGCAGATCCCCCGCACCCACGCCCTGGAGATGCTCCTCACCGGCCGCCCCTACACCGCCCGGGAGGCCGCCGCGATCGGCCTGATCGGGCACGTCGTCCCCGACGGCACCGCCCTCGACAAGGCCCTGGAGATCGCCGAACAGGTCAACGCCTGCGGCCCGCTCGCCGTCGAGGCCGTCAAGGCGTCCGTGTACGAGACCGCCGAGCTCACCGAGGCCGAGGGGCTGGCCGCCGAACTCAAGCGCGGCTGGCCGGTGTTCGCGACCGCCGACGCCAAGGAAGGCAGCCGCGCCTTCGCCGAGAAACGCGCCCCCGTCTACAAGCGGGCCTGACCGAAGGACCACCACCGTGCTCAAGGCACCGCTCGTCGTCGAGTTCCCCTTCACCCGCTCCCTCGGCCCCGTCCAGAGCGCGTTCCTCACGGGCCTGCGCCAGCAGTACGTCCTCGGGGTACGGACCCGCGACGGCCGTACCCTCGTCCCACCCGTCGAGTACGACCCCGTCACCGCCGAGGAACTCGGCGATCTGGTCCCCGTCGGCCTCACCGGCACCGTCACCACCTGGGCCTGGAACCCCGCCCCGCGCCAGGGCCAGCCCCTCGACACGCCGTTCGCCTGGGTGCTGGTGAAGCTGGACCAGGCCGACACCGCCCTCCTGCACGCCCTCGACGCCCCCGGCCCCGAAGCCGTCCGCACCGGCATGCGTGTCCGCATCCGCTGGGCCGACGAACGCGAGGGCGCCATCACCGACATCGCCTGCTTCGAGCCGGACGACAGCGAGGAGTCCGTCGTCGCCGTCCACGCGGGCGAGGCCGAGAACCCCGTCACCGGCATCGTCGCCCCCGCCCGCCTCGACTACACCTACTCACCCGGCCGCGCCCAGACCGCCTACATCGCCGCCCTCTCCGAGCAGCGCACGGTCGGCGAGCGCTGCCCCCGCTGCCGCAAGGTGTACGTCCCCCCGCGCGGCGCCTGCCCCACCTGCGGCGTCGCGACCGCCGAACAGGTCGAGGTCGGTCCCGCCGGCACGGTCACCACCTTCTGCGTCGTCAACATCAAGGCGAAGAACCTCGACATCGAAGTCCCGTACGTCTACGGCCACATCGCCCTCGACGGCGCCGATCTCGCCCTGCACGGCCGGATCGCGGGCATCCCCTACGACCAGGTCCGGATGGGCCTGCGTGTCGAACCCGTGTGGACCGAAGGAGCCCGCTACCCCGACCACTACCGGCCGACCGGCGAGCCGGACGCCGACTACGACACGTTCAAGGAGCTGCTGTGACCCGGGACATCGCGGTCGTCGCCTTCGCGCAGAGCGACATCCGGCGCACCACCGAGGAGTCGTCCGAGGTCGAGATGCTGATGCCGGTCCTGCACGAGGCCCTGGACCGCACCGGCCTGAGGACCGCCGACATCGGCTTCACCTGTTCCGGCTCCTCCGACTACCTCGCGGGCCGCGCCTTCTCCTTCACCCTCGCCCTCGACGGCGTCGGCGCCTGGCCGCCGATCTCCGAGTCCCACGTCGAGATGGACGGCGCCTGGGCGCTGTACGAGGCGTGGGTGAAGCTGCGTACCGGCGACGCCGACACCGCGCTCGTCTACTCGTACGGCAAGTCCTCGCCCGGTCACCTGAGGGACGTCCTCACCCGACAGCTCGACCCGTACTACGTCGCCCCCCTGTGGCCCGACTCCGTCGCCCTCGCCGCCCTCCAGGCGCAGGCCCTCATCGACGCGGGCGACACCGACGAACGTGAACTCGCGGCGATCGCCGCCCGCAGCAGGCGGGCCGCCACCCTCAACCGGCATGCGCAGCAACGGGGTTCGGTGCCGCAGGGCGACTACGTGGTGGCGCCGCTGCGGCGCGGCGACTGTCCGCCGGTCGGCGACGGGGCCGCCGCCGTGATCCTCGCCGCCGGGGACAGGGCACGCGAGCTGTGCGACCGGCCCGCGTGGATCCGGGGTGTCGACCACCGCATCGAGGCCCACTCCCTCGGCGTGCGCGACCTCACCGACTCGCCGTCCACGCGGCTCGCCGCCGAGAGGGCCGGCGCCTTCGAACGGCCCGTGGACACCGCCGAGTTGCACGCGCCGTTCAGCTCCCAGGAGGTCGTGCTGCGCAAGGCCCTCAAGCTCGACGACAGTGTCCGCGTCAACCTCTCCGGGGGCGCGCTCGCGTCCAACCCGGTGATGGCCGCCGGGCTGATCCGCATCGGCGAGGCCGCGACCCGCGTCCACCGCGGCGAGGCCGACCGGGCGCTCGCCCACGCCACCTCCGGGCCCTGCCTCCAGCAGAACCTGGTCGCCGTCCTGGAAGGGGACCCGCGATGAGCAAGGAACCCGTGGCCGTCGTCGGCGTCGGCCAGACCAAGCACGTCGCGGCCCGCAGAGACGTCTCCATCGCCGGACTGGTCCGCGAGGCCGCCCAACGTGCCCTCGCCGACGCCGAGTTGACCTGGGCTGACGTCGACGCCGTCGTCATCGGCAAGGCGCCCGACTTCTTCGAGGGCGTGATGATGCCCGAGCTGTACCTCGCGGACGCGCTGGGCGCCGTCGGGAAACCCATGATGCGGGTGCACACGGCGGGCAGCGTCGGCGGCTCGACCGCCTTGGTGGCGGCCAGTCTTGTCGCCTCCCGGGTCCATACGACCGTCCTCACGCTGGCCTTCGAGAAGCAGTCCGAGTCCAACGCGATGTGGGGCCTGTCCCTGCCGATCCCCTTCCAGCAGCCCCTGCTGGCCGGCGCGGGCGGTTTCTTCGCCCCGCACGTGCGGGCCTACATCCGGCGCAGCGGCGCCCCCGACACCGTCGGCTCGCTCGTCGCCTACAAGGACCGCCGCAACGCCCTCAAGAACCCCTACGCGCACCTCCACGAGCACGACATCACCCTCGACAAGGTGCAGTCCTCGCCGATGCTGTGGGACCCGATCCGCTACTCCGAGACCTGCCCGTCCTCCGACGGCGCGTGCGCGATGGTCCTCACCGACCGTGCGGGGGCCGCCCGTTCGCCCCGCCCGCCCGCCTGGATGCTGGGCGGCGCGATGCGCAGCGAGCCGACGCTGTTCGCGGGCAAGGACGCGGTGTCGCCGCAGGCCGGCAAGGACTGCGTGGCCGACGTGTACCGGCAGGCCGGGATCGCCGACCCGCGCCGGGAGATCGACGCCGTCGAGATGTACGTGCCGTTCTCCTGGTACGAGCCGATGTGGCTGGAGAACCTCGGCTTCGCCGACGAGGGCGAGGGGTGGAAGCTCACCGAGTCCGGGGTCACCGAGCTGGGCGGGGACCTGCCCGTCGACATGTCCGGCGGCGTCCTGTCCACCAACCCCATCGGCGCCTCCGGCATGATCCGGTTCGCCGAGGCCGCCCTCCAGGTGCGCGGCCTCGCCGGGGAACACCAGGTCGACGGCGCCCGCAAGGTCCTCGGGCACGCCTACGGCGGCGGCTCCCAGTTCTTCTCGATGTGGCTGGTGGGCGCCGAGCCGCCGGACTCCTGAGAGGTACGCACGACGTGCCCTGTCGGGCCCCGGTGGCGATGGATAGGCTGACCCGCGGACGACGGAACCGGGAGGAGCACGGACGTGGCCGAGAGCACCATCCAGCAGAAGCCGGTGGCGGGCTGGGAGAAGCCGGAGGACCTTGACCTCAGCAGGGCGCAGTGGCAGCCGGGCAGCCGGGGCCTGGGGGATGTCCAGATAGCTTTCGTCGAGGGCTTCATCGCGATGCGCAACAGCGGCCGGCCCGAGAGCCCGTCCCTGATCTTCACCCCCGCGGAGTGGGGCGCGTTCATGTCGGGTGCGCGCGAGGGCGAGTTCGACCTGACCTGAGACGTGACCTGAGACCTCACCTGAGACGTGACCTGAGACCTCACCCGAGACATGGCCTGAGACCTCACCCGAGACGGCCCACGGGCCCCCGCCCCGCCTCGCGCGGACCGGGGGCCCGTACCCGTGCTCCACCACCGTCCGACCCGCGCCCGGCCACCCGCCCCCGCCACCCCGTACGATGGCGGTATGTCGTTCCTCCGCCGCCGAAGCGCTACCCCCGCCGGCCCCGATTTCGACGTCCTCGCCATGGACCCGGGCGACTGGCCCGGCAACCTCGGCGCCGGCCTCCTCCCCGCCCCCGACGGCAGCTGTCAGGGCGTCTTCCTGCGCTACGACCTCTTCGGCGGGCGCGGCCCCGCGATGATCATCGGCAACCTCCCCGAGGGCTCCCCGGCCCGGGACACCGCCGACGACGAGATCCCCTTCGAGGTGGCCCAGCTCCTGCTGGCCCTGGAGAACGACGAGGAGGTCACCGTCACCGGCACCGAGGACATGCCGGTGATGCAGGGCGACAACCTCCTCATCGTCCGGCGCCTCAAGCTCTCCGAGGGCCGGATCTCCTGCGTCCAGTTCGACCGCAGCGACAACGTCCTGGTGACCATCGCCGCCTGGGACCGCCCCATCACGGACGACCTGTACGCCCTCCTGAAGCCCCTCCCGGCGGAACTCTTCCAGCAGGGCTGAACCCGGCAGAGCAGAGCCTCACGCCCTCACCCCCGCACTCTCACCCCCGTACGGACGGCACCACGTCCACATCGGCCGCGCGCACGAACGCGACGCGGTGCCCGTACTGGATCTCGTAGTACCTGTCCCTGCCGACGACCACCTGGTGCGTGCCGGTGGCGAAGGTGACCGCGTAGAAGTACTCCCCGGGCACCTCGCCGCCGACGACGTACGACTGGCCGGCGGGCAGCGTGTACGCCAGCGGCGCCACCGCCTGCACCGGCACCCCCTTCGGATACGCGGACGCCTCCGGGTAGGCTCGCCCGTACACCGGCACCGACGCGCGCCCCGCCTTGGCCATGGCCACCAGGCCCGCCGCGTGCACGGCCGCCGGACGCCGGTGCGGGTTCTTGAACCACGCCTTCTGCCCGAGGTACCAGATCGCCGTCCACTCGCCCTGCCGCCCGGCGAGCGCGTACTGCTGGCCGGTGGAGACCCGCGAGGAGATGTCGTTGACGCCGGCCGTCGGGTCCGTGCCCCGGCCGATGTCCTTGATCAGCGGATACGTCTCACCGGGGCCCGAGTACAGGCGCACCTCGCTGGAGCCGTGGTCCGCGCAGGGCTGGCCCTGCGCCGCGCAGTCCGTGTACACCGGCCGGTTCGCGTCGTAGGAGGGGCGGATCGTCACCAGACCGCCGTGCGGCCCGCCCGTGGCGCGGATCGGCGCCTTCAGCAGCTCGAAGTAGTGGCGCCAGTCCCAGTACGGGCCCGGGTCCGTGTGCATGCCCGCGACGTTCGCCGTCGCCGGTCCCGGCACGTTGTCGTGGCCCAGGATGTGCTGCCGGTCCAGCGGCACCCCGTACCGGTGCGCCAGATAGCGCACCAGCCGGGCCGAGGCGCGGTACATGGCCTCCGTGTACCAGGCGTCCGGCCGCGCCAGGAACCCCTCGTGCTCGATGCCCACGGACGCCGCGTTGACGTACCAGTTGCCCGCGTGCCAGGCCACGTCCTTGGTCTTCACGTGCTGCGCGATGTGCCCGTCGGACGAGCGCAGGGTGTAGTGCCAGGACACGTAGGCCGGGTCCTGCACCATGTTCAGGACCCCCGCCCAGGCGCCCTCGGTGTCGTGGACGACGATGTACCGCACCTTCTGCGACTTCGGGCGGTCCGCCAGGTCGTGGTTGCCGTAGTCGTGGTCGCCGAACTCCTTGTACGGCGCCGGGATCCACTCGCAGGACACGTCCTTCGGGCACTCGGTCCCGGCCGTCACCGGCCCCCGCAGCCCGGCGTGCGCCAACTGCCCCTTGTCCGCGGCCAGTCGAGGGTGCGCGGCAATCCGGACGAGCTGCCCGGTGTCGGTGACGCGCTCCTGTCCGGCGCGCAGCACCGCGTACACGTCGTCGGCGTACGCGGCGGCCGTGGCCGTGTCGTCGGCGCCGGAGAAGCGGGCCACCGCGCCGTACCAGTCGGCGGGGTCGGCGCTGAGGGGTTCGCCCAGCTCACGCTGGGCCTCGGCGAGGAGGGCGGCGCCGCCCTCGATGTTCGCGCCGGGGTCGGTGCGCAGGGCCTCGGGGCCGAGGCCGGTCAGCTCGGCGGCGCGGTCCAGGGTGCGCAGGCGGGGGGCGTCCAGGGCGTCCGCGGTGTCTGCCCGGGACGCGGTCCGTGGCGCGAGGGACGGGCGGGCGGAGTCACCCCGCGGATCCTCGGTGCCCTCGCTGTGGTGCTGGGTGCCTCGGAGGGCGGCGCGGGCGTCGGTCAGGTGCATCGGGCCGTAGCCGCCGATGACGCTGGGGGCGCCGGGGTGGCCGTCCCAGCGGGACTGGAGGTAGGAGACGCCCAGCAGGACGTCGGCGGGTACGCGGTACTGGGCCGCCGCCGCGGCGAACGTGCCCTGGAGGGCGAGCCGGGAGGAGCCCCCCTCCGGGGGCGGGGCGGCGGCGAGCAGCGGCAGCAGCAAGGCCGCCGAGGCGACGGCCTGGGGGATACGGCGGGGCAATGCGGCCTCCTGTGGGGGGAACGCGCGGGCCGGACACGGGTCCGTGTCAGCCGAAAAGCTGACGGTCCGTCAATCATGCCCGGCAGGAGGCGTCCTCTCTCGTCACAGCAGTACCCGGCGCGTTTCGCGGGCGCTTTCCCGCCACGACGTCGCCGTGCCGTGGCCCCGACGCGCTGAGGACCTGCGATGCACCGCCGCTCTGGCGCACCGCAGGCCCTCGGTCTCATTCAGCGCGTGCCGACCGCCGCCCGCACCGCCCGCCGCGCCATCTGGCTGTCGTCGTGCAGCCGCCGCAGCAGCAGCCGCTGCTCCTCGCCGGACGGCAGACCCCCGCCGTGCGCCGGCGCCGGATCGTGCAGGGCGCGCTGGACGGCCGTCTCGTACGTCCGGATCTC
Organism: Streptomyces sp. S6; assembly: GCF_054880855.1. Taxonomy (NCBI): domain Bacteria; kingdom Bacillati; phylum Actinomycetota; class Actinomycetes; order Kitasatosporales; family Streptomycetaceae; genus Streptomyces; species Streptomyces sp. S6. The sequence continues at coordinate 24,512 of NZ_JBTYMC010000067.1, forward strand.
CCGCGTCAGCACCAGCATCAGGTTCACCAGGAAGGCGTCCCGGGAGGCCGGGCCCGCCGCCTGCGCGAGCTGGCTGATCTGCCGCCGGGCACCCGGCGCGTCCCCCAGCACCGACCACAGCACGGCCAGATCGTAGCCCGGCAGGTACCAGCCCGCGTGCTCCCAGTCGACCAGCACCGGGCCCGCCGGGGACAGCAGCAGGTTCGACAGCAGCGCGTCCCCGTGACAGAACTGCCCCATCCCGCCCCGGCCCGCCGCCTGCGCGATGCCGTGCAGCAGCTTCTGGAGGTCACCGAGGTCACGGTCGGTCAGCAGCCCCAGTTCGTGGTAGCGGGAGATGCGTGCCGCGTAGTCCAGCGGCGCGTCGAACGCGCCCGCCGCGGGCCGCCACGCGTTCAGCCTGAGGATCGCCGCCAGCGCCGCCCGGATGTCAGCGCGCGGCGGCGCCTCGACCGGATGCCGCGTCAGCGCCGCGACCCGGCCGGGCATCCGCTCGATGACGAGGACGCAGTTCTCCGGGTCCGCCGCGATCAGCCTCGGCGTCCTGACCGGCGGACGCTGCCGCACGAACGTGCGGTACGCGGCTATCTCGTGCCGGCCGCGCTCCACCCACGCGGGGGAGTGGTCCAGGAGACACTTCGCCACGGCCGGCTTGCGTCCGGTCGTCCCGACGAGGAGGACCGAACGGCCGCTGCGGCGCAGCACCTGCACCGGGGCGAACTCCGGGCAGATCCGGTGCACCGACGCGAGCGCGGTGCGCAACTGTGCGCCCTGCGGGCCCGACAGGTCCAGTCTGCCGCTGAGCGGTTGTGTGCCGACGCCCGCGGGCCTGCGCTGCCGCACCATGCCGGGGGCGACGGGGCTGAGGTAAGGGGCGCCGACACCACCCTGGCGGGGGTAGGACGGCGGCCGGGGCGGCGCGGACACGGAGGACGATGCTGCGTACATGGGCGAGACAGATCCCTTCGTGTGCCTGCGAAGTAGGTGCGCCGCCCGGCCCGGCCCCCGGGTGCACCCTGGGGAGTGTCCCCGGGGAGACCGGGTCGGGGTGGCGCGTTCCTACCTGACACCCGATCGGCCGTGGCACACCACGTGGCGCACCCTGGCGAACCCTGGCGAATAGTCGCTCGGCAACCCGCACCGGGCTAGTGTCAACTCCAGCCGAGAACCTGGGGGCTTGACGTGAGCGGAGAACCCAACAGCCGACTTTCGGACCTGTTCGGCCTGGCCGGCTGGTCCAAGGGGGAACTCGCGAGGATGGTGAACCGGCAGGCGGCGGCCATGGGCCACCCCCAGCTGTCCACCGACACCTCGCGTGTACGGCGCTGGATCGACACGGGCGAGATCCCGCGCGATCCCGTACCACGGGTGCTGGCAGCCCTGTTCACCGAGCGTCTCGGCCGTGTCGTGACCATCGAGGACCTCGGTCTGGTCCGGCACGGGCGCCCGGGAAAACGGCAGAGCGGCGGGAGCACTGAGCGACCCGACGGAATTCCGTGGACGCCCGACCGGACGGTCGCGTTCCTCACCGAATTCACGGGAATGGACCTCATGCTCAACCGACGCGGCTTGGTGGGCGCGGGCGCCGCGCTCGCCGCGGGCTCCGCACTCAGCAGCGCCATGTACGACTGGCTGCACACCGACCCGATCCTGTCCGCCGACGCCCCCGTCCTGGACGACCCGCTGACCGTCGACCCGGCGGGCTTCGACCGCTACGAGGCGGCTCCCGTCGGAGCCGACGAGATCGACGCCCTGGAGCACTCCGTGGAGGTGTTCCGCGCCTGGGACGCCGCCCGGGGCGGGGGACTTCAGCGCAAGGCGGTCGTCGGCCAGCTCAACGAGGTGGGCGGCATGCTCGCCTACCGCCATCCGGCACACCTCCAGCGCCGCCTGTGGGGCGTCGCCGCCAACCTCGCCGTCCTCGCGGGCTGGATGTCCCACGACGTCGGCCTCGAACCCACCGCCCAGAAGTACTTCCTGATCGCCGCGCACGCCGCCCGTGAGGGCGGGGACCGGCCCCGCGCGAGCGAGGCGCTGTCGCGGGCGGCCCGGCAGATGGTCCACCTCGGCAAGCCCGACGAGGCCCTCGACCTGATGCGGCTCGCCCAGTCCGGCGCGGGCCCCGAGGCCCTGCCGCGCACCCGGGCCATGTTCCACACCGTGGAGGCGTGGGCGCAGGCCGCGGAGGGCAAGGGGCAGGCGATGCGCCGCACCCTCGGCAAGGCGGAGGACCTGTTCACCTCCGACCAGGACAACGGGCCCGTCCCGTCCTGGATGCAGCTGTTCAACGAAGCCGACCTGTACGGCATGCAGGGCCTCGCCTACCGCACGCTCGCCGAGCACGACCCGGCCGCGGCGGCCCAGGCGCAGTACTACGCCGACAAGGCCCTCGCCCTCAGGGACGACACCCAGCAGCGCTCGATGATCTTCGACCACCTGTCGATGGCCTCGGCGCTGTTCATCGCGGGCGACGCCGAACACGGCCACCACTACGCCCGCCAGGCCCTGAACTCCATGGGCGCCAACTCCTCCCTGCGCACCTGGGACCGGCTCGCCGACATGTACCGGCTCACCGGCCCCTACGCGAAGGTGCCGAAGATCGCCCAGCTCCGCGAGGAGATCAAGCTGGCGCTGCCGAAGTCGAAGGGGGGCAAGGGGGTGGCGGCGCAGGCGTAGCCGCCGCAGGTCAGGGCAGCACCCTCGCGACCAGTACACAGGCCGAGTCCTCGCCGGTGTGGGGTTCGGCCACCGCCTCGGCGCCCGCCCGTGCCGTCCTCGCCTCCACGAGCCGGGAGGTGACGGCGGCACGGGCGTCGGGGTCGGTGTGCAGGACGAGCAGGTCGCCCGGTTCGAGGACCGTCTCGGCCGGGCGGTGCTGTCCGGCGGGCGCGGCGCCCAGGAGCGTCCCGCCGGACAGCACC
>NZ_JBTYMC010000068.1:0-27065 GCF_054880855.1 Streptomyces sp. S6
TACTCACCCGTTCGCCACTAATCCACCCCGAAGGGCTTCATCGTTCGACTTGCATGTGTTAAGCACGCCGCCAGCGTTCGTCCTGAGCCAGGATCAAACTCTCCGTGAATGCTTCTCACGGGAGCGGAACAGTCGGAGGAATGATCCGACCGTTCACAGCGTCCTCGCTGTAATTTCTTCAAAGGAACCTCATCCATCCGGCATTCACAGCCGGGCGGACGGGGTATCAACTAATCTGGCGTTGATTTTTGGCACGCTGTTGAGTTCTCAAGGAACGGTCGCTTCCTTTGTACTCACCCTCTCGGGCTTTCCTCCGGGCTTCCCTTCGTTCTTGCGTTTCCGACTCTATCAGATCTTTTTCCGATCCGATTTCCTCGGTGCTTTCCAGGATTTCCCTTGCGGGGTTTTCCTTTCCGGCGGTTCCGACTTTATCAGAAGTTCTGAGCCGGATTTCCCACCCCCCTCGGTCACCGTGGGAGCCACGCTGTGGCGTCCCGGGTTCCCGTCGAGGCGGAGCCGTAAACGTACTGGAGCGGGGCTCCTCGATGCAAATCGAGGAGCCCCGCTCTCAGTTCGCTCAGACTTCGACGACCACCGGCAGGATCATCGGCCTGCGCCGATACGTGTCGGAGACCCACTTGCCCAGCGTCCGGCGGATGAGCTGCTGGAGCTGGTGCGGTTCGACCACACCGTCCTGGGCCGACCGCTCCAGGACCTCGTTGATCTTCGGGAGCACCCCGTCGAACGCCGAGTCCTCGATGCCGGAGCCACGGGCCTGGATGTGCGGGCCCGCGGTGATCTTCCCGGTGGAGGAGTCGACGACCAGGAACACCGAGATGATGCCTTCGTCGCCGAGGATCTTGCGGTCCTTCAGCGCCGGTTCGCCGACGCCGCCGACGGAGAGGCCGTCGACGTAGACGTATCCCGCCTGGACCTTGCCGGAGATCTTGGCCTTGCCCTCGATGAGGTCGACGGCGACGCCGTCCTCGGCGATGACGATGCGGTCGTGCGGGACGCCGGTCATGGCGCCCAGCTCGGCGTTGGCGCGCAGGTGGCGCCATTCGCCGTGGACCGGCATCAGGTTCTTCGGGCGGCAGATGTTGTAGAAGTACAGCAGCTCGCCGGCCGAGGCGTGGCCCGAGACGTGGACCTTGGCGTTGCCCTTGTGGACGACGTTGGCGCCCCACCTGGTCAGGCCGTTGATCACGCGGTAGACCGCGTTCTCGTTGCCCGGGATGAGGGACGACGCCAGGATCACGGTGTCGCCGTCGACGATCCGGATCTGGTGGTCGCGGTTGGCCATCCGGGAGAGGGCGGCCATCGGTTCGCCCTGGGACCCTGTGCAGACCAGGACCACTTCGTGGTCGGGGAGGTCGTCCAGGGTCTTGACGTCGACGACCAGACCCGGGGGGATCTTCAGGTAGCCGAGGTCGCGGGCGATGCCCATGTTGCGGACCATCGAGCGGCCGACGAAGGCGACCCTGCGGCCGTACTCGTGGGCCGCGTCCAGGATCTGCTGGATGCGGTGGACGTGGCTGGCGAAGCTCGCCACGATGATCCGCTTGCGGGCGTTCGCGAAGACCTGCCGCAGGACGTTGGAGATGTCCTTCTCCGGCGGGATGAACCCCGGGACCTCCGCGTTCGTCGAGTCGGCGAGGAGCAGGTCGATGCCCTCCTCGCTGAGCCGCGCGAACGCGTGCAGGTCCGTGAGGCGGCCGTCCAGCGGGAGCTGGTCCATCTTGAAGTCGCCGGTGTGCACGACCAGGCCCGCCGGCGTGCGGATGGCCACGGCCAGCGCGTCCGGGATGGAGTGGTTGACGGCGATGAACTCGCAGTCGAAGGGGCCGATGCGCTCGCGGTTCCCCTCGGCCACCTCAAGGGTGTACGGGCGGATGCGGTGCTCCTGGAGCTTGGCCTCGATGAGGGCGAGGGTCAGCTTGGAGCCGATCAGCGGGATGTCCGGCTTCTCCCGCAGGAGGAAGGGGACGCCGCCGATGTGGTCCTCGTGGCCATGCGTCAGGACGATGCCCTCGATGTCGTCGAGGCGGTCCCGGATGGACGAGAAGTCCGGCAGGATCAGGTCGATTCCGGGCTGCTCCTCCTCGGGGAAGAGCACTCCGCAGTCGACGATCAGGAGGCGGCCTCCGTACTCGAAGACCGTCATGTTCCGGCCGATTTCCCCGAGGCCGCCGAGGGGGGTGACCCGGAGGCCGCCTTCGGGGAGCGTCGGGGGACGGCCCAGTTCGGGATGCGGATGACTCAAAAGACTCTCCTCACCACAGCACGCCACATGCGGAGGGCACGTGGCGCGCGTGACGTTCGTGCGTAAGCAGTTGTTTGGTGATGACGGCGGGCTCTGTCGGCCCGTTCCGTTCGCTGTTCGGTTATGGGGATTCAGTTGTGAAGTCTGTTGTCAGAGCTGTACCCCGCCCGCGGCAAGATCGATCTTGAGCTGGGCGATCTCTTCGGGTGAGCACTCGACCATCGGGAGGCGCAGGGGTCCGGCGGGCAGGCCCTGGAGGGCGAGCGCGGCCTTGGTGGTCATGACGCCCTGGGTGCGGAAGATGCCCGTGAAGACCGGGAGCAGACGGTGGTGGATCTCGGCCGCCTTGTGGACGTCGCCCGAGGTGTACGCGTCGACGAGGGCGCGGAGTTCGGGGGTGACGAGGTGGCCGACGACGGAGACGAAGCCGACGGCGCCGACGGAGAGCAGGGGGAGGTTGAGCATGTCGTCGCCGGAGTACCAGGCGAGGCCGGAGCGGGCGATGGCCCAGCTCGCTTCGGCGAGGTCGCCCTTGGCGTCCTTGTTGGCGACGATCCGGGGGTGCTCGGCGAGGCGGACGAGGGTGTCCGTGCTGACGGGGACGCCGCTGCGGCCGGGGATGTCGTAGAGCATGACCGGCAGGCCGGTCGCGTCGGCCACGGTGGTGAAGTGGCGGTACAGGCCCTCCTGCGGGGGCTTGTTGTAGTACGGGGTGACCACCAGGAGGGCGTGGGCGCCGGCCCGCTCGGCCTGCTCGGCCAGTTCCACGCTGTGGTGGGTGTCGTTGGTGCCGACGCCCGCGATGATGTGGGCGCGGTCTCCGACGGCCTCCAGGACGGCTCGTACCAGGTCCGATTTCTCCGTGTCCGACGTGGTCGGGGACTCGCCGGTGGTGCCGTTGACGATCAGGCCGTCGTTGCCGGCGTCCACCAGATGGGAAGCGAGTCGCTGCGCGCCGTCGAGGTCGATCGCGCCGTCCGCCGTGAACGGCGTGACCATGGCGGTGAGGACCCGCCCGAAGGGGGTCTGCGGAGTGGAGGTCGGAGCCATGGGTTACACGCTACTCGGTGTACATCGCGTGGTCTGCCCTCGGGCCGGGGAAAAGTCATGACAAAGGTGGAGCCCGGCACTGCCTGCTCGGGGGTTCAAGCAGTGCCGGGTCCGTTTGATCAGGCTAGATGAACTTCGCTAAATGCCGCAATACGGACACTTCGCTCAGCTGATCCGTACATGTGTGCCCGCGAGCGTCAGCGGGCGGGAAGTCGGCACGGCGCGTGCGCTCGATGATGGAGAGCGGGGACGGCGGCGGATAGCCTCACCGGCACCACCCCCTGTGCACAGCGAGTGAGGACCAGTCGTGCCCCTGCCCTTCCTGACGGCCGACCGCACCTTCGATCAGGTGAACCCGCTCGACGCGGAGGCGCTGCCCTTCGCCGGCCGGGAGCAGTGGCGGCGGCCCTACCGTCCCGGGCCCTGGCGGGTCGGGGTGGCGGCCGTCTGGCTGCTCGTCGCGTCGTTCGTGCTGTTCGCGGCGGTGCTGATCGCGCTCACCGGTTCCGTGCCCGAGGCGGCGACGGTGTTCGTCGTCGCCACCGTCGTCATCGGCTGTGCGGTGCGGTTGCTGCGGATGGGGGTGTGGGTGAGCGCGCGGGGGCTTCGGCACGTCCGTTTCCTCGTCACCCGGACGGTTGCGTGGAGTGACGTGAGCGGGGTGCGGAGGGTGCGGCAGCCGGTGCGGTGGCTGGGGTCGCCGCGCGGCGTGGCGGGAGAGGCGCTGGTGCTGGCGCGGCGCGGCTCAGCGGACACAGCGGTGTTGCTGACCACGCACAACGCCGATTTCCTGGCCCGCGCGGAGGCGTTCGAGCGGGCGGCGGACGTGGTGGAGGCGTGGGCGGCGGAGAACCGGTAGCCGGCTCTCCCCGCCTCTCAGGACGTCACAGTCCCGTCGTGCAGCGCTATCGCCCGCTGCATCGCCTTCCGGGCCCGAGGGGTGTCCCTCGCGTCGTGGTACGCCACCGCCAGGCGGAACCAGCTGCGCCAGTCGTCCGGGGCCGCCTCCGTCTCCGCCTTGCGTTTCTCGAAGACCTCGTCGGCGGAGTCGCGGTCGATGCGGCCGGACGGGGTGCGTTTCAGTTCGTCGACGGGGAGGCCGCCCTCGGCCTCCAGTTTCGCGGCGAGGGCGTTGGCCTTGCGGACGAACTGGGTGTTCTTCCAGAGGAACCAGACGCCGATGACCGGCAGGATCAGGACGGCGACGCCGAAGGTGACCGTCAGGAGGGTGCCAGTCCGGATGAGCATGACGCCACGGCTGCCGACCAGCGCGAAGTAGAAGAGCAGGACGGCGGCCGTGACGGCGTAGGAGAGTTTGGCGCGCATGTCAGCCGAGGTCCAGGAAGTGCTCCAGGCCGAAGGTGAGGCCGGGGGTGGAGACGACGCGGCGGGCGCCCAGGAGGATGCCCGGCATGAAGCTGCTGTGGTGCAGGGAGTCGTGCCGGACGGTCAGGGTCTCCCCCTCCCCGCCGAGCAGGACCTCCTGGTGCGCGAGGAGCCCGCGCAGCCGGACCGCGTGGACGGGGACGCCGTCGACGTCCGCGCCGCGCGCGCCGTCCAGGGCCGTCACCGTGGCGTCCGGGGCCGGGGCGGTGCCGGCGGTGCGGCGGGCCTCGGCGATGAGCTGGGCCGTACGGGTGGCGGTGCCGGAGGGGGCGTCGACCTTGTTGGGGTGGTGGAGCTCGATGACCTCGACGGACTCGAAGTAGGGCGCCGCGAGCTGCGCGAACTTCATGGTGAGGATCGCGCCGATGGAGAAGTTCGGGGCGATCAGGACACCGGTTCGCGGGGACTGGGCGAGCCAGCCCTCAAGCTGTGCGAGGCGGTCGTCGGTCCAGCCGGTCGTCCCGACGACGGCGTGGATGCCGTGCCGGACGCAGAAGTCGAGGTTGCCCATCACCGAGGCGGGGGTGGTGAGGTCGACGGCGACCTGGGCGCCGGTGTCGGCCAGCGTCTCCAGTTTGTCGCCTCGGCCGAGGGCGGCCACCAGCTCCAGGTCCTCGGCGGCCTCGACGGCTTTGACGGCCTCGGAGCCGATGCGGCCCTTCGCACCGAGGACCGCCACGCGCAGCTTGCTCATGTTCTTGCTTCTTTCAGCTGGTTGGTCAGGCGACGGCGTCGTGCAGGCGGGCCGCCTGTTTGTCCTTGAGGGGGCCGATGACCGACAGCGACGGGCGCTGTCCCAGGATGTCGCGGGCCACGGCGCGGACGTCGTCCGGGGTGACCGACGCGATGCGGGAGAGCATGTCGTCGACGGACATCTGGCCGCCCCAGCACAGCTCGCTCTTGCCGATGCGGTTCATCAGCGCTCCGGTGTCCTCCAGGCCGAGGACGGTGGAGCCGCGGAGCTGGCCGATGGCGCGGGTGATCTCGTCGTCGGTGAGGCCGTTGCGGGCGACCTCGTCGAGTTCGTCGCGGCAGATCTTCAGGACGTCGTGGACCTGCGAGGGACGGCAGCCCGCGTACACGCCGAACAGGCCGCAGTCGGCGAAGCCGGAGGTGTACGAGTAGACGCTGTACGCCAGGCCCCGCTTCTCGCGGACCTCCTGGAAGAGGCGCGAGGACATGCCGCCGCCGAGGGCGGTGTTCAGCACGCCGAGCGCCCAGCGCCGCTCGTCGGTGCGGGCGAGGCCCGGCATGCCGAGCACGACGTGCGCCTGCTCGGTCTTGCGGCCGGTCAGCTCCACGCGCCCGGCGGTGCGGATCGTCCGCTGTCCGTCGCGCGGGGCGATCGGGACGGCGTCGAGCTTCTTGAGCGCGCCCGCCTTCTCGAAGGCCGCGCGGACCTGCCGGACGACCTTGTTGTGGTCGATGTTGCCGGCGGCGGCGACGACCAGGTGGGTGGGGTCGTAGTGCTTCTTGTAGAAGCGGCGGATGCGGTCGGCGGTGAGGGCGTTGACCGTGTCGACCGTGCCGAGGACGGGGCGGCCGAGGGCGTTGTCGCCGAACATCGTGTGCGCGAAGAGGTCGTGGACGCAGTCGCCCGGGTCGTCCTCCGTCATCGCGATCTCTTCGAGGATGGCGCCGCGTTCGACGTCGACGTCCTCCTCCAGGATCAGGGAGCCGGTCAGCATGTCGCAGACGACGTCGATGGCGAGGGGGAGGTCGGTGTCGAGGACGCGTGCGTAGTAGCACGTGTACTCCTTGGCCGTGAACGCGTTCATCTCGCCGCCGACCGCGTCGAGGGCGGCGGAGATGTCGAGGGCGCTGCGCCTCGTCGTGCCCTTGAAGAGCAGGTGCTCCAGGTAGTGCGTGGCGCCGTTCAGGGCCGGGGTCTCGTCGCGGGAGCCGACGTGCGCCCAGATGCCGAAGGTGGCGGAGCGGACGGAGGGGAGGGTCTCGGTGACGATGCGCAGGCCGCCCGGGAGGGTGGTCTTGCGGACGGTGCCGATGCCGTTCTCGCCGGTGATCAGGGTTTGGGTACGGGCGACGGCCCGCGCCTTGGAGGAGGCGCGGGCCGTCGTCGCTGAACTGCTCGACGTCACTTGTCGGTGTCGTCCTTGTCTTCGGTGTTCTCTTCACCCTCGATGACGGGGATGAGGGAGAGCTTGCCACGGGAGTCGATCTCGGCGATCTCGACCTGGACCTTGGCGCCGACGCCGAGGACGTCCTCGACGTTCTCCACGCGCTTGCCGCCGGCCAGCTTGCGGATCTGCGAGATGTGCAGCAGGCCGTCCTTGCCGGGGAGCAGGGAGACGAACGCGCCGAAGGTGGTCGTCTTGACGACCGTGCCCAGGTAGCGCTCGCCGACCTCCGGCATGGTCGGGTTGGCGATCGAGTTGATCGTGGTGCGGGCGGCCTCGGCGGCCGGGCCGTCGGCGGCACCGATGTAGATGGTGCCGTCGTCCTCGATCGTGATCTCGGCGCCGGTGTCCTCCTGGATCTGGTTGATCATCTTGCCCTTCGGGCCGATGACCTCGCCGATCTTGTCCACGGGGATCTTGACGGTGATGATCCGCGGGGCGTTGGGGGACATCTCGTCCGGCGTGTCGATCGCTTCCATCATCACGTCGAGGATGTGGAGGCGGGCGTCACGGGCCTGCTTGAGGGCGGCGGCCAGGACGGAGGCGGGGATGCCGTCGAGCTTCGTGTCGAGCTGGAGGGCCGTCACGAAGTCCTTGGTGCCGGCGACCTTGAAGTCCATGTCGCCGAAGGCGTCCTCCGCACCGAGGATGTCGGTGAGGGTGACGTAGTGCGTCTCGCCGTCGATGTCCTGGGAGATCAGGCCCATGGCGATACCGGCGACCGGGGCCTTGAGGGGCACACCGGCGTTCAGCAGGGACATCGTGGACGCGCAGACCGAGCCCATGGACGTCGAGCCGTTGGAGCTGAGCGCCTCGGAGACCTGGCGGATCGCGTAGGGGAACTCCTCGCGGGTCGGCAGGACCGGGACGAGGGCGCGCTCGGCGAGGGCGCCGTGGCCGATCTCGCGGCGCTTGGGGGAGCCGACGCGGCCGGTCTCGCCGGTGGAGTACGGCGGGAAGTTGTAGTTGTGCATGTAGCGCTTGCGGGTCACCGGGGAGAGGGTGTCCAGCTGCTGCTCCATGCGGAGCATGTTGAGGGTGGTGACGCCCAGGATCTGGGTCTCACCGCGCTCGAACACCGCGGAGCCGTGCACGCGCGGGATGGCCTCGACCTCGGCGGCCAGGGTACGGATGTCCGTGAGGCCACGGCCGTCGATGCGCTTCTTCTCCTTGATCACGCGCTCGCGGACGAGCTGCTTGGTCAGGGAGCGGTAGGCGGCGGAGATCTCCTTCTCGCGGCCTTCGAACTGCGGGAGCAGCTTCTCGGCGGCGAGGCCCTTGACGCGGTCCAGCTCGGCTTCGCGCTCCTGCTTGCCGGCGATGGTGAGCGCGGCGGCGAGCTCGGAGCGGACGGCGGCGGAGAGCGCCTCCAGGACGTCGTCCTGGTAGTCCAGGAAGATCGGGAACTCGCCGGTGGGCTTGGCGGCCTTGGCGGCGAGGTCGGCCTGCGCCTTGCACAGGACCTTGATGAACGGCTTCGAGGCTTCGAGGCCGGCGGCGACGATTTCCTCGGTGGGGGCCTCGACACCGCCCTTGACCAGCTGGATGGTCTTCTCGGTGGCCTCGGCCTCGACCATCATGATCGCGACGTCGCCGTCCTCCAGGGTGCGGCCCGCGACGACCATGTCGAAGACGGCGTCCTCAAGCTCGGTGTGCGTCGGGAACGCGACCCACTGGCCGTTGATCAGCGCGACGCGGACGCCGCCGATCGGGCCGGAGAAGGGCAGGCCGGCCAGCTGCGTGGACGCGGAGGCGGCGTTGATCGCCACGACGTCGTACAGGTGGTCGGGGTTGAGGGCCATGATCGTCGCGACGACCTGGATCTCGTTGCGCAGGCCCTTCTTGAAGGACGGGCGCAGCGGGCGGTCGATCAGGCGGCAGGTGAGGATCGCGTCCTCGGAGGGGCGGCCCTCGCGGCGGAAGAAGCTGCCGGGGATCTTACCGGCGGCGTACATCCGCTCCTCGACGTCCACCGTGAGGGGGAAGAAGTCGAGCTGGTCCTTGGGGTTCTTGGAGGCGGTGGTGGCCGACAGCACCATGGTGTCGTCGTCCAGGTACGCCACCGCGGAGCCGGCGGCCTGCTTGGCGAGGCGGCCGGTCTCGAAGCGGATGGTGCGGGTGCCGAAGGCGCCGTTGTCGATGACGGCCTCGGCGTAGTGGGTCTCGTTCTCCACTAGCGTGTTCTCCATTACTCGTCTGTTTTTCGTCTTTTGTCCCCGGCTGTCCGTGTGACAGGAGGGACGGGTGGAGAAGCGCGCCGTGCGGGCCGGTCTTCGATCGAAGCCTCCGGGTCGTGTACCCGGGGGCCACTACCGAGGACCGGCGGCGTCGAGGGTGCGCTTCTCCTCGTATGTACTGCGTTGTGCTACCACACTACAAAGGGGCGGTGACACTCCGCACGTTTCCGTACCTGCGTACAGCAAAAGGAGCGGCTCCCGATGATCACGGGAACCGCTCCCCTTGTCAGCGAATTACTTCGCGCCGCCGGCCGCGCCACGGCGGATGCCGAGCCGGTCGACCAGCGCACGGAAGCGCTGGATGTCCTTCTTCGCCAGGTACTGGAGAAGGCGGCGGCGCTGACCGACGAGGATCAGCAGACCCCGGCGGGAGTGGTGGTCGTGCTTGTGGGTCTTGAGGTGCTCGGTGAGGTCGGAGATCCGACGGGAGAGCATCGCGACCTGGACCTCGGGGGAACCGGTGTCGCCCTCCTTGGTACCGAACTCCGAGATGAGCTGCTTCTTCACTGCGGCGTCGAGCGGCACGCTTGTTCCTCAATCCTGTGTGGTGCCCGCGAGTGCCCCCGGTTTGACTCTCGGGGGATCTTCGGTGACTCGCCTGGGCGGGTCCGCCGGGGAGGCACCCGGTGAGGGTGCGTGCACACGACGGCCGACGGCAAGGCTACCAGGGTGCGGGCCCCGCTCCGTCCGGTTTTCCCGGGAGGGGTACGCCTCGGGGAACCTCCGGCCTGGGGAGATGGCCACAAGTAGGGTGTCCGTACCGCTCGTTGGCACTGAGGAAAGGACCCGAGCCGTCATGGCCGAGACCGAAGAGGAACGCAAGGCCCGCAAGGACCGGGAGCGGGACGAGTTGTACGCCCTCGACATCTCCGGCGTCGAGTGGCGCGGCGCCCCGGGCACCGAGGAGCACGAGGAGCGCGTGGAGATCGCGGACCTGCCCGGCGGGGGCATGGCGATGCGGTCCTCTCTCGACCACGACACCGTGCTGCGGTACACGGAGGCCGAGTGGACGGCGTTCGTGCTGGGGGCGCGGGACGGGGAGTTCGATCTGGAGCCGATGGACGGCGACGGGGGGCCGGCCGCGCAGGGCTGATCCCGGACGTGCGGAAGGGGGCCGGTGCGATGTTCGCACCGGCCCCCTTCCGCGTGTCTCAACTCGTCAGCGACCGTACCGTCGCGTACACGTCGAACACCGCCAGCGCCAGCGGGATCAGCGTCAGCAGCACGAACGACTCGGCGATCTCCAGGAACCGCCCCCAGAACGGGGTGAGGCCGCCCCGGGAGACCAGGAGTCCGATCGTGGTGACGAGGGCGATCGCGAGGCCGGTCGCGGCGACGAGCCAGATCGTGCGCAGGTCGTAGCCGGAGAGGTCGCCGTCGCGGGCCGCCCTGAGGATCGACAGCGGCGGGTTCAGCGCGAGCCCGAGGCCGAGCAGGACGAGCGAGGCGAGCCCGGCGGCGACGACCGGGGCGACCTGGGCGGTGTAGCGGAAGAGGTGGGCGCGCATCAGCAGGGCCACGCCGGTCGCGAAGGCGAGGAGCTGGGCCCAGATGTCCGAGGAGAACCCGAGGACGGCGGCGGAGCCCACGGCGACGACCGCGCAGCCGCCGACGAGGCCGACGAGGAGTTCGTGCCCCCGGCGGGCGCGGGCGGCGATCCGCTCGGCGTCGACCGGCTCGGGGACGGGCGCCTCCGTCTCGTAGCGGCTGCGGGTCGCGCTGCTCGGGGCGTCGAAGCCGATCGGCAGGCGGGCGAAGCGCATCGAGAGGCCGGGCAGGAAGGCGAGGCCGACCACGGCGACGGGGGCGCACAGGGCGGCGATCTCGGCGGGTGTCCAGTCCTCGGCGAGGAGCGCGAGGAACAGGGCGACGAGGCCGACGGCGGAGGCGAGGACGAAGGCGACGAAGGGGCCGTCGCCGCCCGGCGAGCACAGGGTGAGGACGAGGGCGGCCACCAGGACCGCCGCGCAGGCCAGCAGGAACTGGAGTTTGCCGATGCCCTCGCCGTTCTCCAGCGGGAGGAGCCCGGAGCCGGCCACGCCCACGCACGGCAGGGCGCCGAGGCCGAGGGCGACGGCGGAGGCGCGGTCGTCGTAGATGCGGGCGCGGACACAGGCGAGGACGAGCAGGAGGGCGCCCGCGACCGCGGCGAGGACGCCGGGCAGGCCGTGCATGTCGTGGCGGGGGTCGCCGGACCAGGCCATGAAGGCGAGGAGGGCCGCGAGGACGGCCCCGCCGGTCAGGCCGGCCGCTCGCGTGAGGTCGCCGTCCCACAGGGTGCGTTCGGCGGTGACGGCGGAGGCGACGGCCTCGGAGACGTCGTCGAACACGGCCGGGGGCAGGGACTCGGCGAAGGGGCGCAGGGTGAGGAGTTCACCGTCGAGGAGGCGCTGGGCGGCGAAGGAGCGGGAGCTGTCGAGGACGGTGCCGTCGCGCCGGACGAGGTGGTAGCCGACCGGGGCGCCCTCGGCGGGGCTCTGCTGGGCGAGCCTCAGGACCTCCGGGTAGAGGTCGGCGACGGGGACGTCGTCGGGCAGGGCGACGTCGATGCGGCTGTCGGGGGCGACGATCGTGACGCGGCAGTAGCCGAGCCCCGTCCCCGTGCCGGCTCCTGTCGTGCCGGGTGCCGTGATGCTCACCTGACTGTTCCCCCTCGGTGATGGTTCCGCGCCTGCGGTGTGAAGGTCCCGGATGCGGCTGCCGGAACGGCGGTCGCACATGTGCAGTCGCGTGGTGAGGGGTGCTCCGAGGCGCCCCGGATTGCCCGGAACACCCGCTTCCTCCACCCCCGCGCGCGTGTGCTCACGCGAACATCCGGCACCCTACCGCCCTCCCGTCACGGGCGGAGTCAGTAGGATCGCGCGGCGGCCCCACGCAGGTCTTCAGGGGGCCGGCCAGTGAATCTTGGGGGAGCAGTGAGCCACATCGTCGTACGGCGCCCGCCCCGGGTGCTGCCGTCCGAGGTGCCCACGCAGGAGATCGTTCTTCAGCCGCCGCCGGAGCTGCCGCGCGGGCCTCAGGAGAGCGTGCTGATGCAGCTTCTGCCGACGCTCGGCATGGGCGGCTCGGTGGTCTTCTTCTTCACGAGCGGCCAGCCGTTCATGCGGATCATGGGCATGGTGATGATCGCGTCGACGGTCGCCATGACGGTCGCGATGGTGGTGCGCTTCCGGCGCGGCAACCAGGGGCAGCTCGCGGACATGCGGCGCGACTACCTGGCCTACCTGTCGCAGACCCGGCGCGCGGCGCAGTCCACGGCGAAGGCGCAGCGGGACGCGCAGTACTTCCTGAACCCCTCCCCCGAGCAGTTGTGGGCGCTGGTCGCCGAGGGCAGCCGGGTGTGGGAACGGCGGTCCGGGGACGAGGACTTCGCACAGGTGCGGGTCGGGCTCGGCGCGCAGGGGCTGTCCACGGCACTGGTCGCCCCCGAGACCGCGCCGGTCGAGCAGCTGGAGCCGCTCACCGCAGGCGCCCTCCAGCGGTTCCTGGCCGTGCACAGCACGCTGGAGGAGCTGCCGATGGCGGTGTCCCTGCGGGCCTTCTACCACGTGACGGTCAGCGGTGACGCCGAGTGCGTGCGGTCCTCCGCGCGCGCCATGGCGGGTTCGCTGGCCGCGCTGCACTCCCCCGAGGACCTGGTCCTGGTGGTCGCGGCGGGCCGGGACGCGCTGGAGCACTGGGAGTGGGCGAAGTGGCTGCCGCACACGCAGTCGCCGGGTGAGGTGGACGGCGCCGGGAGCCGGCGGCTCATCGGGACGGACGTCGTCGAGCTGGAGGAACTGCTCGCCGCGCGCCTGACGGGCCGGCCGCGTTTCCACCCGAACGCCGGGCCGTTGCCCGACCTGCCGCATCTGGTGGTCGTCCTGGACGGGATCTCGCTGCCGCCGAACTCCGTGCTGGCGAACCCGGAAGGGTTGCAGGGGGTGACGCTCGTCGAGGTGGTGGGCGGGGAGCTGACCGGGAGCGGGGGTGAGCTCGACATCGTCGTCCGGCCCGGTGTGCTGCGGCTGGAGTCGCCCGGCGGGATGGTGTACGAGGGGGCGCCTGACGCGTTGTCGTACGCGTCGGCCGAGGCGCTGGCGCGGCAGCTCGCGCCGCTGCGGATGGCGTCCGGCGGGGACGACGACGAGCCGTTGCTGGCGAATCTGGAGTTCACGGATCTGCTGAATCTGGGGGACGCGGCGTCCGTCGACACGAAGCGGACGTGGCGGGCGCGGTCGCTGGCCGAGCGGCTGCGGGTACCGATCGGGGTCGGTGAGGACGGCCGTCCGGTGATGCTGGATCTGAAGGAGGCCGCGCAGGAGGGCATGGGGCCGCACGGGCTGTGTGTCGGCGCGACCGGGTCGGGGAAGTCGGAGCTGCTGCGGACGCTGGTGCTGGGGCTGGCGGTGACGCACTCCTCGGAGACGCTGAACTTCGTCCTCGCGGACTTCAAGGGGGGTGCGACCTTCGCCGGGATGGCGCAGATGCCGCACGTCGCGGCCGTCATCACGAACCTCGCGGACGATCTGACGCTGGTCGACCGGATGCGGGACTCCATCAGCGGGGAGCTGAACCGGCGGCAGGAGATGCTGCGGGACGCGGGCAACTACTCGAACATCCACGACTACGAGAAGGCGCGGTCGGCGGGGGCGGCGCTCCAGCCGATCCCGACGCTGGTGCTGGTGATCGACGAGTTCAGCGAACTGCTCTCCGCGAAGCCGGACTTCATCGAGATGTTCGTGCAGATCGGGCGGATCGGCCGCTCCCTCGGGGTGCATCTGCTGCTGGCCTCGCAGCGCCTGGAGGAGGGGCGGCTGCGGGGGCTCGACACGTATCTGTCGTACCGGATCGGGCTGCGGACGTTCTCGGCGGCGGAGTCGCGGGCGGCGCTCGGGGTGCCGGACGCGTACGAGCTGCCGAACGTACCGGGGTCCGGGTTCCTGAAGTTCGGGACGGACGAAATGCTGCGGTTCAAGGCGGCGTACGTGTCCGGGGTGTACCGGTCGGGGCCGCAGCGGGCGGCCGTCGCCGGGGGGCCGTTGCCGGTGGACCGGCGGCCGGTGCTGTTCACGGCGGCCGAGGTGCCGGTGAGCTATGTGCCGGTGGTGCCTCAGCGCTCTTCGGAGCCTGAGGTGGACGACGCGCTCGCGGACACCGTGCTCGACGTGATCGTGCGGCGGCTTGAGGCGCAGGGTCCCGCCGCGCACCAGGTGTGGCTGCCTCCGCTGGACAGTCCGCCGTCGCTGGACTCGCTGCTGCCGGGGCTGACGGCGGTGCCGGGGCGGGGGCTGACCCAGCCGGGGTACGAGGGGGCCGGGCGGCTCGTCGTCCCCGTCGGGATCGTCGACAAGCCGTTCGAGCAGCGGCGTGATCCGCTGTGGGTCGACTTCTCCGGCGCCGCCGGGCACATGCAGATCGTGGGCGGGCCGCAGTCCGGGAAGTCGACGCTGCTGCGCGGGATCATCTCGGCGTTCGCCCTCACCCACACGCCGCACGAGGTGCAGTTCTACGGGCTCGACTTCGGTGGCGGCGGAATGTCCGCCGTGGAGGGGCTGCCGCATGTCGGCGGGGTGGCCTCGCGGCTCGATCCCGAGCGGGTGCGGCGGACGGTCGCGGAGGTGTACGGGGTGCTGACGCGCCGGGAGGAGTACTTCCGGGCCGCCGGGATCCCGTCCATCACCGACTTCCGGACGCGGCGGGCCCGCGGTGACATCTCGGTCGCGGACCAGCCGTGGGGGGACGTCTTCCTCGTCGTCGACGGGTGGGGGAGTTTCCGGACGGAGTACGAGGCGCTCGATCCGGTCGTGCAGGACATGGCGGCGCGGGGGCTGGGGTACGGGGTGCACGTGATCCTGACGGCGTCGCGGTCCATGGAGGTCCGGTCGGCGCTGAAGGATCAACTGATGAACCGGCTCGAACTGCGGCTCGGCGACACCATGGACTCCGAGCTGGACCGGAAGGTCGCCGCGAACGTGCCGACCGGGGTGCCGGGACGGGGTCAGACCCCGCAGAAGCTGCACTTCATGGCGGCGGTGCCGAGGATCGACGGACTGACGTCCGGCACGGACCTGTCCGACGCGACGCAGGCGCTGGCCACCGAGGTCACCCGGCACTGGACGTCCTCCCCCGCGCCCGAGGTGCGGCTGCTGCCCCGAGAGTTCCCCGCGAAGGAGCTGCCCGCCGGGGACCGGTTCCCCGCACAGGGCGTCGCCTTCGCGCTCGACGAGGACAACCTCGAACCCGTTTTCGTGGACTTCGAGCAGGACCCCTTCTTCCTCGTCTTCGGCGAGAGCGAGTCCGGCAAGTCCAACCTGCTGCGGCTCCTCATCAAGCAGGTGACGCAGCGGTACTCCGGGGACGAGTGCAAGCTGTTCGTCGTCGACAACCGGCGCTCCCTCCTCGACGTGACCCCCGCCTCCCATCTCGCCGAGTACATCCCCATGTCCAACAACATGGACCACCACATGGCCGCGCTGGCGGACCTGATGACCCGGCGCACCCCGACGGCGGACGTGACCGCCCAGCAGCTCCGCGACCGCAGCTGGTGGCGTGGCCCGACCGTCTACGTCGTCATCGACGACTACGACCTCGTCTCCACGTCCAGCGGCAACCCCCTCGCCGGCCTCACCGAACTCCTCCCCTTCGCCCGCGACGTCGGCGTCCGCTTCATCATCGCCCGCTCCACCGCCGGCGCCGGGCGGGCCGCCTACGAGCCCTTCATGCAGCGGATGAAGGAACTGGGCGCGCAGGGCATGGTCCTCGCCGGAGACCCCTCCGAGGGCGACCTCCTCGCGGGGGTCCGGCCTCGGCCGATGCCTGCGGGGCGGGGGGTGTTCGTGTCACGGCGGAGGGGGAAGCCGTTGGCTCAGGTGGGGTGGTTGCCGGAGGGGGCTTACTGAGGGGCATGCGAAACGGGGTGGGCACCTCCCGTGTGTGTCCACCCCGTTGTTCGGTGCCGGCGGCGCTTAGAAGTAGCTGGCTGCCTTCAGGTCGCTGCCGCGGTAGTCGCCGTTGGCCTCGGAGACCTTGTGGCCGATGGAGACGAGGGCGGCGTGGATGTTGGCGGAGTTGGTGTCCCACTCCTTCATCTTCTGGCCGAAGGCGTTGGCGGCTTCGCCCTCCCAGCCGGCGGCGGCGCGCATGACGGCGGCCTTGAGGGCTTCGAGGTCGGTTTCGAGGCGGGCTGCCTGGGCGCCGAGTTCGGTGGTGATGGCGTCGAGACCGCCGTACTTGACCGCCATCTCGCCGTCGTGGACGTTGACCATGCCGGGTCCTCTTTTCTGTGGGTCGGGGATCAGTAGCTGCTGAGCGCGGACTTCGCGGCGCCGTACTGGACGTCGATGCTCTGCACGGAGGCGTGCACGGCGTCGTCGGTCTTGCCGGAGAGCTTGCGGGTCTCGTTGATGTTTTCGAGGAACCAGGTCAGCAGGTTGCCGATGTTCTTGACGCCCTCGTTGATCTCGATCTGCTTCTTGTTGAAGGCGTTGGCGCCGATACCGCGCCAGTGGGTCTCCATGGTGTCCAGGGTGCCCTGGAGCTTGCTCAGCTGGTCGCGGATCGAGTCGTACCGCTTGACCATTTCGTTTTCGAGCTTGATGACTTGCTGGTCATTGAGCTTCTGCCCAGCCACCATTGGCGGACTTCCCTTCGTGAACTGCCCTGAGGGCGTGGCATGTCGGGGGTCGGGGCGTGCATGTCTTGGATGTCCCCCTCCCCGTTCCCCCTGTGCGGCGCACCGAGGTGCCGGACCGCGCGTGGCCTGTGCGGCACACTCGGCGACCACTGTAGTCTTTGCGGTTTTCGCGGCCAACCGAACTTCGTGTTGCCCCAGTTACGAAGTTGTCGAGATGTGGGGCATTTCCTTCAGCGGTCCCGGTTCTCCGCGAGCCAGCGCCGCGCGCCGGCCTCGCTGGGGTATTCGCGGACGGTGAGCCAGGCGGCGGTCCAGCCGACGTAGTACGCGGCGAGGGCGGGCAGGAGGGGCGCGGCGAGGATGAGCAGGCCCCGGCCGGAACCGGCGGACCGGAGGGCACGCCGGTTGTGGGCCCGTTTCGCCGCCCAGGTCTCCTCCGGGGTGGGCGGGGCGAGGAGGGCCTTGCGGTGGTCCCGGCGCTGGACGACCCAGCCCCGGGCGAGGGTCGCGCAGGACGCGGCGATCTCGACGCCGTCGGCCACCAGGCGGGCGGTCGGAGGCAGTGCTGCGGCGAATCCCCGGTAGACCCCGAGGCAGAAGAACACGACCGCCCCCGCTATGAGGAGCTGGGCGAGTGTCGTGCGGGTGCGCGCCAGCCGGTAGCGAGTGCCGCGCTCGTACCAGGAGGTGCCCAGCCTCGGCAGGGCCGGAATTCCGGCGCGCACCTCAGAAGAGGCTCGTGACGCCATGCCACACGTCCTTTCCCATGCTCACGGTGTCGTCCCCGAGCCGCGAGAGGTCGTCCCACGTGTCCGACAGGACGTGCCCCGTCCCGGTCAGTACGCCGCCGACGACCCCGTGGTCGTGGATGTCCTCGCTCCAGTGCTCGTGGAAGGCATGGTCGAGGACGCTCGTGGTGACGACCGCGGCGCCCACCCCGACCGCCGCCACCATCACGGCCCCCTCCTCGGGGATCGCGGCCACCGCCACCACTCCGGCGGCCAGCCCGCCGAGCGCGACACCTCCGTCGACGACTGCGGCGTGCCCCCAGGACCACCCCTCGTCGTGGTCCTTCTTCGCCTCCAGCCCCCCGGTCGCCGCAGCGGCGGCGATGTCCAGCACGGGCACCTCCCGCAGGAACTCGGGGAGTTCGGCGACACCCCGGCCCAGGCGCAGCGCGTCGGCCGTGTCGCCGAGTTTCAGGTTGAGGACGCGGTCGTAGGGGAGGGCCGTGCTGCCGTGGTCGGCTCGGACGATGGCCTCTTCCAGGGAGTCGACCTGCGTCAGCGCGGCCCGGTAGGCACTCTTCGCGGGGAAGTCGTCAGGGAGGGAACGGCCGGCTCTCTGGAACGCCTTGCGTTCCTCGCGGAGGTTGTTCTTCGCCGCGTCGGCGTCGGCCCTGGCCCGGTCGATCTCCGTGCGCGCCGCCAACCCCTTGGCGCGCGCGTCCTCCGCGTCGTACGCGTACAGGCCGCGCAGCATGTCGGCGAGGGTGATCTTGTCGGCCGGATCGACCGGCTTCGTCACCTGCGCGCACAGCCCCGTCAGCTGATCCGCCGCCACCAGCCGCGCGTGCTGTGCCGTCCGCAGGATCTCTGTGCGGGCCGTGTCGTACTCCGTGAGGGCGGAGAGGGCCTTCTCGTCGGCCGGGGACGGCGGGTCGGAGGTGGCCAGCGGGAGGGGGGCGCCTTGGGGGCCGGTGGTGACGCCCTGTCGGGTCGCGGTGTGTTCGGCGTTCTGGAGGGCCGTCTCGCAGGACGAGAGGTGGTCGGCGAGGGTGTCCAGGATGCCGCCGACGGCCTCCACGAGGCCCCCGAAGGCGCCCGCTGTCAGCGCGTCCTCGCTCCAGCGCGCGCGGAAGGTCTCGGCGGCCTCGCCCTGCCAGCCGGTGTCCTTGACGAGGGACTCGACCTGGTCTGTGACGGGGGTGACGGCCGCTTCCAGGGCGGGTTTGGCCGCCTTGTAGGCGGTGGCCATCGCGCGCAGGCCGCCGATGTCGCCGCCGATCCAGCTGTCGGTCATCAGCCCTCGCCCTTCATGAGGTCCTCGAAGAGGCCGTGGACGTCGATGTCGTGGCGGAAGAAGGAGTCGCGGGCGTGGACGACCGTGTCGCCGTGGTCGTCGAGGCGGTCGGCGAAGAGGGTGTGCAGGGCGGCGATCAGATGGGCGGCCTCGGCGACGGCGTGGTCGAGGCCGGGGTCGCCGCCGCCGGCGACGGCCGGGGTGACCTGGGCGTGGAGGGCGCGGTAGTCGGTGGCCTGGGTGTGGAAGGTGGAGGCCATGGAGGTGAGGTCCGAGAGGACGACCTGGAAGTCCATCAGCGCACCGCCCCGGCGTAGGCGGCGAGGTCGGCCGGGGTCCAGTGCGGGGAGGCGGCCGAGGGGTCGAGGCGGACCCGTACCCCGCGCAGACCGGTGAGCAGGGCGCCGAGGGAGGTCGCCACCCACGGCTGGGCCTCGCCCAGGGCCGCGACCAGCTTGCGCGGCGTGGTGAAGGCGAGGGCGACCGGGCCGTCGTCCGGGTGGGCGAAGAGTTCGCAGACGATGCGGGGGGCGCCGTCGGTGTAGCGGGGGTGCGCGGGGACCAGCACCGGGGTGTGGAGCGGGGGGAGGTCGTAGTCCAGGAGGCACGACCGGCGGGGAGCCGTCGGCGCGGGGGCGGCCGGGGCCTCCTTCAGGTAGTCGAGCAGGCGCGACGCGCTCACTGTCCTCACCACCGTCTCCTGTGCGCATGCGGGCTTCGCGGGCCCTCACAGTAGCCAGCGGGAGACGGGGCGAATGCCGACATTTCATGGTCGTCTTAGCGAACGCACACCCAGCTCATACGGGCGGTTGGGGATGGTCTGAGCAGTGTTTGACCCCGCCATGACCGGCGCCCCTACGCCACCCCCCGCACCCGCTCCCGCCTCTTGCGCGCGTCCCGGATCGCCACCGCTCCCCCGCCGATCCCGGCGACCAGCACCGCCGCCCCGACGGCAACGTACGTCGCGAGCCGCGCGTTGCGCTCGCCCGGCGTCTCCCCCGGGTGGAACTTCGCCGGCGAAGGCGCCTCGGCACTGGCCAGCCCCTGGTCGGGGCTCGGCGACTCGATCGGACGGTCGTCCTCGGTCAGCGCGCGGACGGGGTCGACGACGCCCCAGCCGACGAGCCGGTCGTGCCCGGCGATCGTCCGCTCCGCCGTCTGCTCGATCTGCGCGACGACCTGACGGGCCGTCCACTTCGGGTGCTTCGCCTTGATCAGCGCGGCGACTCCGGCGACGTACGGCGCCGAGAAACTCGTCCCGTTGTCGGAGCAGTGGCCGCCCGCCGGGACCGTCGAGATCATGTCGACGCCGGGGGCGGCGACGCCGACGAAGTCGCCGGACTGGGAGAAGGCAGCGCGTTCGTTGTTCCGGTCGGAGGCGGCGACGGCGAGGACACCGTCGTAGGAGGCGGGGTAGGTCTTCTTGACGTTGCCGCCGGTGCCGTCGTTGCCCGCGGAGGCGACGATGACGACCCGCTTGCCGAGGGCGTCGTTCACAGCCCGCTCCAGGTTGTCCGACGGTTTCCGCGCGCCCGTCGTGTCCTGGGAGATGTTGATGACCCCGGCGCCCTGACCCACCGCGTAGGTGATCGCCTCCGCGAGGGTGTCCGGGGTGCCGTGACCCTCCGCGTCGTTCTGCTTGAGGGGGATGATCGTCGCCTCGGGGGCGAGGCCGACGAAGCCGGTGCCGTCGGTGGGGCGGGCCGCGATGATGCCGGCGACCTTCGTGCCGTGGCCGACGGTGTCGGTGGTGCCGGTGTTGTTGCCCCAGTCGAGGGGCTTGCCGTCGTCGCCCTTCACGTCCGGCTTGAACGTCTTGCCCGCCTTGACGTCGACCGCGCCGGTGAGCTGCGGGTTCTTGACGTCGACGCCGGTGTCGATGACGGCGACCTTGACGCCCTCGCCCTTGGAGCGGGCCCACAGTTCGTCCAGCATGACGCGTTGCAGGGACCAGGGGCGGCCGGGGTACTTGCCGTTGGGGAAGGTGCACTGCTCGGTGTAGGGGCGGCCGGCGGCGGAGGCGGGGGGAGCGAGGGCGAGGCCGGTGAGGAACAGGGCGGCGAGTGCCGAGAGGGTCCGCATGTCACGACCCCTGCGGCTGGCGGGCCGCCGTTGTCGAGAGGCGGGGGCCCGTGGGGAGGAACTCGGACCATGACGCCGGGATCGGTGCGGGGTCGACGTTCGCGTAGCCCAGCAGGGTCTGGGCCTGCTTGGCCTCCTGCTGTTGCTGCTTGCGCTTCTCCGGGGTGATGCCGATGCCCGCGTCGTCGGTGGCGCTGTCGGCGTTCGACTGGAGGACGTAGCGCAGGCCGGTGTCCGTGACGAGGAAGACCGGGCCCGCCTTGGTCTCGGTGCCCTGGAACTGGCGGTACAGCTGGCCGGAACCGGGGGTGACGTAGGCGCTGGAGGCGCCGGTGGGGAGGGCCTCGGGGAAGCGGGTGCCGGCCCAGGTGCTGAGGGTCGTCGCGCCGGTGGAGCCGTCCACGGAGCGCAGGACGTTGCAGACGGTGCTGCGGGAACCGGCGGCGGTGGAGGGGTCGTTGACGGGCTGGGGGTCCTCGGTGGGCCAAGTGTTCTCGGTGCCGAAGGGGGCACCCGGGACGATCAGGCCGGGGCTCGCCGGCGCGGCCTTGCCACCCGGGTTGACGTCCGCCAGCTTCTTGCTGAACAGCAGGAGTTGGGCGACGAACGGGGTGACGGGGGCGACCCGGCCGGGCAGCACGAGGTAGTACTGGTCGCTGTTGAGGTCGGACGCCTTGAGGACCCTGCCGACCCGGTCCATGTCCTCGGTGAGTTCGCCGGGGGCGTTCGCCTTGCCGCCGACGGGACCCTCGACCTCCGGGAAGGAGATCCCGTTGCCCGTGTGCAGGGTCGCCAGCCACTCCTTCGACACCTTCTGCGGCTGCCGTCCCGAGCCGACGACCGCGCGCAGCAGCAGCTCGTTCGACTTGTCGATCGGGTACGCGCGCCCGCTCGCGTCGACGACGTACGCCTGCCCCTCGGCCTGCACGTACAGGAGCTGCCCGCCGGTGAGCCTGCCGCCCTCCTCGGTGGCCTTCATCTCGCGGGACGCAAGGACGAGCGCCGCACGCTGGATGGACTCGCCGCCCGCGCTGGGGCGTTCGCAGACGGCCCACCGCTTGGCCTTGCCCGCCTCGTCGGCGTCCGGGAGGCGGTCGGGGGCGTACGGGATGCCGATGGTGACGCCGTGCGCGATCTTGCTGTCGAGGACGGACTCGGCGACGGTGACGACGTCCCCCTGGCCGGCGTCGAGGAGCAGCTTGGCCGAGGCCATGTTGAGGACCGGGTGGAGCTGCGTCTGGCCGCCGGTGCGCAGGACGACGTACCGGGTCGTCGACTTGTCGGCGACGATCACCTTCGCGCCGGGGGTGTCCCAGTCCTTGGGCGCGGTGGGCTTGAACATGCCCCACGCGCCGAACACGGCCATCACGACGACGCCGGTGATCGCCCCGGGGAGTACCCCGCGCAGTGGCTTGGGGGCGCCTTCCTCCGAGCCGGGCGACGAATGCGTGAAGGCCGCGAGCATGCGGCGCTTCGCAAAGGTGTAGGCATTGAGCTCGTCACGCCGGGATGCCATCGGTGCCTGTCTCCCCCTGGTTCGCGCGGATTCTGGTCGCGGTGGGACCGGTGCCGGAAGGGCGGCCCGCCCGCGTTGTCAGAGCGGCCCCCTACTATGCCTGGTAACCGCCGGGACGTGGGGCGCGGGTAGGTTGTCGGGGCACCGGAGGGCGCCGAGAAGGCCCGTGCGGTGCGGGAGAAGCAGCGAGTTGTGAGGAGAACGGGGGGATGGAGTGAGGGCTTCCGGAAGGGGTGGCCGGTCGCCGGGCGAGGCGAACGCGCTGCACCTCAAGCCGCGTTCGGGGCAGGCCGGGACATTCCGCTTGCAACGGCTCGTCCTGCTGGAGATCGCCGCCGCCGCTCTCGTCGTCGGCTGGGCGGTGAACCCGGCCCTGCTGGCCGTCGCGGGGGTCCTCGCCGTCTGTCTGGTCCTGGTCGCGTTCGTCCGGCGCCGGGGGCGCACGCTGCCCGAGTGGGTGGCCACCGCCTGGGCGCTGCGGGCGAGGCAGCGCCGGGCGGCGAGCACACAGGTCCCGGCGGGGACGGAACCGGGGCTGGCCCCGGCCGTGGAGTGCGATCCGACGCTTCGGACGTACACGTACGCGGGCCGTGACCGCCGTCCGGTCGGCATCGTCGGCGACGGCACGTTCGTCACCGCCGTCCTCCAGGTCGAGGCCGACTCCACGGCCCTGCGCGTGGAGCGCGACCGCCATCCCCTCCCGCTGCGTCTGGTGTACGACGCGCTGGAGGTGGACGGCATCCGGCTGGAGTCGGCGCAGGTGGTCCTGCACACGCAGCCCGCGCCCGCGCTGCACCTCCCCCGGCAGTCCGTGGCCATCGCCAACTACACGCCGCTCCAGGAGCAGACGGGCGCACCGGCCGTCCGGATCACCTGGATCGCGCTGAAGCTGGACCCCGAACTGTGCCCCGAGGCGGTCGCCGCGCGCGGGGGCGGGCTGACCGGCGCCCAGAAGTGCGTCGTCCGCGCGGCCGACCAGCTCGCCAGCCGGCTCACCGGCGCCGGGTTCCGTGCGTCTCTGCTCGACGAGGAGGAGCTGACGTCCGCCATCGCCACCTCCGCGCACGCGAATCCGCTGGTCACCGCCGAGGCGGGGCGCACGGAGGCCCGTGAGCGGCGCACCGAGGAGTCCGGGCGTGGGTGGCGCTGCGACAACCGGCGCCACACGACGTTCTGGGTACGGCGCTGGCCCGCGCTCGGAGGGAGCCGGGCGCCGTCGCTGCCGCAGCTGATCGCGCTGGTGACGGCGGTTCCTGCCCTTGCGACGACGTTCAGTCTCAGCCTGTCGCGCGGGGAGCGGCAGAAGGTGTCCCTCGCCGGGTATCTGCGGGTGACCGGGCGCAGTGACGCCGAACTGGTCGCCGCGCGGCGGGCGTTGCAGGGGGCCGCCCGGCATACGGGGATGGGGCTCGTGCGGTTGGATCGGGAGCAGGTGCCGGGGATGCTGGCGACCTTGCCGTTGGGAGGGGTGCGGTGAGGAGCGTGCGGGAGTTCGAGGGGGATCGGATGTCCAAGGGTTCGTCGTCGGGTGTTCGGATGTTCGGAGGGGTGCGATGACGGTCGCCGTTTCTGGTGCGGGGGAGCGGGCACGCGGGTTGCTGCGGTCCGGGCTCGGGTTGATCGGGCCCCGGCACGCCCGGCACTCCGTCTCCGTGGAGCAGCTCGACGCGCTGTCGCTGCCGATCGGGGACGACGGGGTCGTCATCGGGGTCGATCCCGAGGGGCGGCCGTCCGTGCTGGGGCTCAACCGGCCCACCTCCTACGACGTGACGCTGATCGGGGGGCTGTGGACCGCCCAGGTCATCGCCCTGCGGGCCGCGGCGACGGGGGCGCGCGTCGCCGTCGAGACGGGGCGTCCGCAGGCGTGGATGCAGATGGTCCACGCGATGGGGGGCGGGCAGAACGGGCTCGCCGTCCACGAGGTCGGGCGGGTGCCTCCGCAGGGGACGTCCCCGGGGACGCCGGTGCTCGTCGTGCGGGACTGCGGGATGCAGCCGCCTCGGGGGCGGGTGGCGTCCGGGCCCTGGCAGTCCGTGCTGACCCTGCTGCCGTATCTCAGCCCTGTCGCCCCGCGGCTGATCCGGCAGGCGCGGTTGGTGGGGGTGCAGCGGATCTCTCCCGACGAGGCGGTGGAGTTGAGCCGCGCGATGCCGTTGCCGGAGGCGGAGCGGGAGGCGTTGCCTACGTTGCCGGACGGGGTGACGTTGTGGTGTGGGGATCGGGATCGGCAGTATGTGATGACGCAGCCTACGGAGGCGGAGGTGGGGTTGTTGGGGGTGGCTCGGCGGATGGATTGAGGGGTGGGGGTTTTTGGGGGGCTGCGTTGAGGGGTTTGGGGTTTTGTGGGCGGTGGTTGTTGGGCTGGCCCGGCTGTGACATTGGCTCTCTCGCCTGCGGGGCGCCTAAGTCGGTGTCGAGGACACGAACGTGCTCAGCCCTTCGGGCCTGCGCGCGATCGTGTCCTCGACACCGACGCGCCCCTTCGGCTCCTTCGCGGCCGGTGGCCGGAGACGGTGGCTGAGTTGGTGGGCACTTGCCCGGCGTTTGTGGAGTTTGGGTGCGTGGTGTTGGTAGGGGTGCGGAGTTGGAGGTGGGGGTGCTTGGGGATTTGCATGACCTTCACTTGGGGGTGTCTGCCTCTATGAGGGGGTTTGTTCAGGGGGGTTTGTCGGGTTCGGGTGGTGTGTGACGCGTTGGGTGGACGCTGAGGGGTGGATGGGCCTGCCGGGGTGGGGCTTGTGGTGATTAGGCTGGTACCGGGCGCGGCGCCGGGAACTGTGGGCCGGGGGTCGATGCCTCAGGGGGAGCTGGTGGAGGGGCGGTGTGCCGTCCTTGTTCTTCGGGTGCCCTCTGCTGATCCCGTCCGGTCCTTCGGTGTCCGGACTGTGGCGGTCGGCGACGACCAAAGACAACACGAAACGGTCCCCTCCTGATGCGGTATCAGGAGGTCCGGCCATCTCAGGAGGAACTGTGAGCAGCGATCGGGACGGGACGCGCGGGGGCTGGGCCACGCCCGGCGATGACCAGCCCGACGCGGACTCCGGTGTCGACATGACGGGCGAGTTCACGATCGACTACGCACCGCCGGCCTGGTACACGCAGAACGCGGGCGGGGGGACGGGGACCGGAATGCCGCAGCCTCCGGCGGCACCGCCGACGGGGGCTGCGGTGTCGGGGGTTCCTGGGGGGCCGGGGTTTTCTGGCATGCCGGGGGTGTCTGGCATGCCGGAGGCGCCGGTTGGTTCTGGTGTGGCTGAGGTGCCGGGTGGTTCCGGGGTGCCGGGGGGTACTAACGTTTCGGGAGGCTCCGGGGTGCCGGGGGCTTATGGGGGGCCTGGCGCGGACGGCGGGTTTCCGGGGGCGTCCATGGGGGCGGGGGGTGTCGGCGTACCGGCTGGGGCTGGCTCCGGGTTTCCCGGCGTGCCCGGTTCCGGATTCCCCGGGGCGCCCGGGGTTGCCGGTGGACAGGGTGCGCCAGCGACGCCGGGAGTGCCCGGGTTTCCCGCTGGACCGGGTGTTCCCGGTGAACCTGGCGGTGTGGTCGGGCACGGCGGACCGGGCGCCGGTGTGCCCGATGTGCCGCCGGTGCGGCCCGGGATGCCGCCGGGGGTGCCCGGTGCGGTCGGCGTGGGGGCGGCTCCTGCCTCCGTGCCCGGGTTGCCCGAGGACGGTGGCTTCGAGCTTCAGCCCCCGGCGGGGAACGGGGATCTGGACAGCCCGGCGACCATGCGGATCTCGTCGGCCGCGCTGAAGCGGGAGATCGCTGAGCGGAGTGCAGACACCGAGTCCCCGGCTGCCGGTCAGGCGAGCGACGCAGGGCAGGCGCAGGAGGCTGCTCCGGGAGTCCATGCCGCTGTCCCGGCCGTCGACGCCACCACGCCGGGTGCGGAAGGCGGCGCGCATCCCGAGGCGGGTACCTCACACGCGGACGACGCCGTCGCGCCGGCCGAGAACATCGCGGACGACTCCGGCGAGGCTGACGTCTCTGCTCCGGAGGGCTCCGAGGACCGCCCGGAGAGCGATGCCGGCAAGGAGGGTGCCGCGCAGCACTCCCCCGGCGCCGATGAGGACGCCGCTCCGGGTGACGACGCACAGGGCACTGGCGAGCAGGACGCCGCGTCGGACGACGAGGCGGGCGACGCAGAGGCCGGTGCTGAACCGGGTACGGCTGCTGAGGCTGGCGCCGAGACCGACGCTGGCGCTGAGGCTGGCGCCGGAACCGGAGCTGGTGCCGAGGCCAGTGCTAGCGCCGGTACTGATACCAAGGGCAGTCCTGGCGCTGGCGCCGAAGCCGGTGCCGGTGCTGAGACCGGCGCTAGCGCCGAAGCCGGTGCCGAGGCTGGCGCCGAAGCCGGTGCTGGCGCTGGCATCAAGGCCAGTGCCGATGCCGAAGGTGCCGTACCCGATGCCCAGGCCCCCGGCGCCGGTGCCCAGACCGGCACGCCGGACGCCCCCGAGGCCGACGTACAGAGTGCCGTCGCCGAGACCCCGGCCCAGCACCCCACCCCGAACGCCGGCGACACCCCCACGGACACCCCGGCCGCCGCCGACACCGTCGTCCCCGCCGAAGCCGTGACCCCCGGCCCGGAGAACGCGACGCCCTCCGGCCCCGCCACCCCCGAGGGCTCCCCGGAACCCCAGGACGGCTCCTGGCCGCTCCCGGCCCCGCACCCCCCGGTCCCGCCGGTCCCCCCGCTCCCGCCGTCCTACGAACCCGCCGCCCCGACCCCGGCAGCACAGTGGCCCGCCCAGCCAC
>NZ_JBTYMC010000069.1:0-26853 GCF_054880855.1 Streptomyces sp. S6
GCTGGTGGCGCCGGGTGTGGCGGGCCGGCTCCGGGGCCGTCACCGTGTGGTGCGCGGGGTGGGCGCACTGGCGGCTCGGCGGGCGTGACGCCGTGGTGGCACCGGAGTTCCCGTACGCACTGCTGCCCGCCTCCGCCGCCGTCGTCGTCTACTGCGTCGTCCTCACCCTCCTCGACAGCGCCGTCCGCGCCTTCGCCGAGGAGCCGGTGCGGCGGCCGGTGCCGGGGCGGTCGCTCGCGCCGCTCGTCGTGCACGGGCTCGCCGGGCTGATGATGGCCGTCCTGTGGCGCAGCCCCTACGGCCCCGGCGCGGCGCTGCTCGTGCTGCTGCCGATGTGCGTGGCGTGGTGGGTGTTCGCCCAGGTGAACCGGGAGCGGGCGGCCCACAGCGCGACGATCAGGGCGCTCGTGCAGGCCGTCGACATCAAGGACGAGTACACGCGCGGGCACAGTGAACGCGTCGGGCAGGCGTCCGTGATGATCGCCCGGGAGCTGGGGATGGACGAGCGGCGCGTCGAGCTGATCCGGTTCGCGGGGATCCTGCACGACGTGGGCAAACTCGGCGTCCCCACAAGGCTGTTGCGCAAGGACGGACCCCTCACGCCCGAGGAACGGCGCGTCATCGAACTGCACCCCGAGTACGGGCACGAGATCACCCGGGGCATCGCCTTCCTCGGCGAGGCCCGCTCGGCGATCCTCCACCACCACGAACGCCTCGACGGCTCCGGCTACCCCTACGGCCTCGCCGGGGACCGCATCCCCGAACCCGCCCGCGTGGTCGCCGTCGCCGACGCCTTCGACGCCATGACCTCCACCCGCTCCTACAGCCGCGCCCGCCCGGTCCCCGTCGCCCTCGCGGAACTCCGCCGCTGCGCGGGCACCCAGTTCGACCCCCGGATGGTCGACGCCCTGGAACGGGCCCTGGCCCGCTGGGGCTGGCACCCGGTGGTGACGGCGGAGGAGCCGTTGCCGGAGGCCCGGTCTCCGCGCGGGGACCGCCAAGGGGTACGGCCATGACGCCCCGCCCCCTCCGCCTCACCGCCCTGCACGCCTGCGCCGCCCTCGCCGTCGCCGTCTGCTCCCTCCTGACCTGCGTCGACGGACTGAAGGAGGGCACCACCGTGCTGGCCTTCGGTGCGCTGATCGCCGTGGGGGAGGCGCTGCGGTGGAGTGGGCCGGGGGTGCGGGACATGGCGCCGCTGGGGGCCGCCGGGTCGCTGGCGTACGCGCTGCTCGGGGACGACGCCGGGGCGCCCACCGGGCACGGCACCGCCCAGGTCGTCGCCGTGGTCGCCGTCGCCTCGCTGCTCGGGAACGTCCCGCACATCGCGCGCGGCAGGGGAGGGGCCGCCGACCACCTCGTCCGGCGCGTCCTCACCGTGGGGTTCGCGGCGCTCTGCTTCCAGCCGCTGGCGAACCGGGGCCTGCTCGCGGACGGCACCGGATACGCCGTCCTCCTGCTGGCGCTGCTCGTGCTCACCGCGCTGTGCGACGCCGTCGTCGCCTCGGCCCTCCAGCACGCCCGCACCGGCTGGCCGTACGGGCCGCTGCTGCGGGACGAGCTGCGGGCGGTGCCCGGGATCGGGTCGGCGGTGTGCGCGACGGGGGCGGTGACGGCGCTGGCGGTGGCCGTCGTCGGGCTGTGGGCGCTGCCGCTGCTCAGCGTGCCGCTGCTGCTGACGCAGGTCGCGCTGCGCCGGTACGCGGCCGTCCGTGCGACCTACCGGCAGACCATCGCGTCCCTCGCGCGGGCCACCGAGATCGCCGGGTACACCCCTGCCGGGCACGCGCACCGGGTCGCCGCGCTCTGCCAGGCCGTCGGCCGTGAACTCGGGCTCACCGAACCGGAGTCGACCGTCCTGGAGTACGCGGCGCTGATGCACGACATCGGCCAGCTGAGCCTCGTCGACCCGGTCCCGGAGGGCGCCACCTCCGGGCTGCCGGCCGAGGAACAGCGCAGGATCGCGCTCCTCGGCGGGGCCGTCGTCCGGCAGACCGGGGCGAGCGCCGAGGTCGCGGCCGTCGTCGAACGGCAGGCGGACCCGGGGGCCGGGCAGCCGAGGGCCGCGCGGATCGTGCGGGTCGTCAACGCGTACGAGGAGAAGGCACGGGCCTCGGGACCGCTCAGCGCGCTGGAGGAACTGCGCCTCGGGACGGGCGGGGAGTACGCGCCCGAGGTGGTGTCGGCACTGGCCCGCGTCCTGTCGCGTGGTCCGGCTCACCCCGCGCGGCCTTGGGTAACCCATGGGTAGCGAGCGGCCTCGCGGCCGTACATGGTTTGATGCGAGCAACAGCGGTGTCCGGGGAAACGGGCGGGTGGTGATGTGAGGATCTTCGGCAAGGGACGGCACCGGCCCTCCGCCTCCTGGCGGCAGGCCACCGATCGCGCGTTCACGCTGATCGGCGACGGGCGGTACGAGGACGCCGGCGCGCTGCTGACCCGCGCCGCCGACCTGGAACCCTGGCTGTCGGAGTCCTGGTTCAACCTGGCGCTGCTGCACAAGTTCCGGCACGACTGGGAGCAGGCCAGGGCCGCCGGACTGCGCGCCGTCGCCCTCCTCGACAAGGACGCGGGCGCCCCCGACTGGTGGAACGTCGGCATCGCCGCGACCGCCCTCCAGGACTGGCCGCTGGCCCGCCGCGCCTGGCAGGCGTACGGGCTGCACGTCCCCGGCGGCTCCAACGCCGCGTCCTGTGCCGAGCCCGTCGGCATGGACCTCGGCAGCGCCGCCGTCCGCCTCTCCCCCGAGGGCGAGGCCGAGGTGGTGTGGGGACGGCGGCTCGACCCCGCGCGCATCGAGGTGCTGTCGATCCCGCTGCCCTCCTCCGGGCGGCGCTGGGGTGAGGTCGTCCTGCACGACGGGGTCCCGCACGGCGAGCGGACCACCTCCGCCGGGCACGCCTACCCCGTCTTCGACGAGATCGAGCTGTGGGCGCCCTCGCCGGTGCCGACCTGGGTCGTCCTCCTGGAGGCCGGGACCGAGGCCGACCGGGACGCGCTGGAACAGCTCGCCGCGGACGCCGGGTTCGCCGCCGAGGACTGGTCGTCGTCGGTGCGGCTGCTGTGCCGGATGTGCTCCGAGTCGCGCATGCCGTCCGACGAGGGCGACGGGGAGCACCTCGATCCCCACGATCACAGCGAGCCGGGACAGCCGGGGCCGCTGGGGCATCGGACGGACGGGCAGCTGTGGGTGCCGGAGCGGGAGTGTGGGGTGGCCGCGCCGGCCTCCCTGGTGCGGGGGCTGCTGGACGGGTGGGTCGCGGATGCGCCGGACTCGCGGGACTGGCGGGATCTCGAAGAGGTCTGCTGAACCGCCGTCCCGCTCTGCTGAACCGTTTCGGCGCCGAGTGCCGCCGCGCCTCCCCTTAGGCTGTATCCGCAGATTTTTCTTCAGGTTGCAGGAAGGCTTACCTCGTCATGGCGCAGCAGGACACCGATCAGCAGCACGCGGGCGTGCTCCCCGTGGACGACGAGGGCTTCGTCATCGACACGGAGGACGCCGAGGCGCGTGAGGCCGCCTACCGCGAGCGCGGCACCTCCCGGCCCATCACCGTCGTCGGCAACCCGGTCCTGCACAAGGAGTGCGAGGACGTCACCGAGTTCGGCGACGAACTGCTGAAGCTGGTCGACGACATGTTCGCCGCGCAGCGCACCGCCGAGGGCGTGGGCCTGGCCGCCAACCAGGTCGGGGTCGACCTGAAGGTGTTCGTCTACGACTGCCCGGACGACGACGGCGTGCGCCACACCGGCGTCGTCTGCAACCCGAAGCTCGTCGAACTCCCCGCCGACCGGCGCAGCCTGGACGACGGCAACGAGGGCTGCCTGTCCGTGCCGGGCGCGTACGCGCCGCTGGCCCGGCCCGACTACGCCGAGGTCACCGGGCAGGACGAGCGGGGCAACCCGATCAAGGTGCGCGGCACCGGCTTCTTCGCTCGGTGTTTGCAGCACGAGACCGACCACCTGTACGGGTACCTGTACATCGACCGCCTCTCCAAGCGCGAACGCAAGGACGCCCTGCGGCAGATGGCCGAGAACGAGCCCCGCTACCCCGTCGTCGCCAACGACTGACACGCTCGTGCACGACACCCGGCACCCGGTCCGCAGCCTCTGCGGACCGGGTGCCGTTCGTATGCCCGTCGCACACTCGATCGCCTAAGCGCGTCTTCTGATCCATAACCAGTCATCCTGGGGTGGAATCTCAGCATTCTGGGGTAGTGAAAGAAGCAAATCCGTTCCCAGGACGGTCAGTTGTGGTGCTGAATGGGCAGAGCGGGGATACGCAACGGCGCACGCCCGGCACAACGGGAGGAGCGTGCGCGACAGGCGGCCGAGAGGGGTTGTTCGTGCCAGCTTTTTCACCGAGCACCATCGCGTACAGCAGGAGCGGTGACACACGGGGTGTCGCGGTTCCGCCGTCACTGAGTCTCCCGGTCGTCGAGACCGAGTTTCCCCGTCGACTGCACCCGTATTGGCCGCGGTTGCAGGAGAACACCCGGCAGTGGCTGCTGGACAAACGGCTGATGCCACCCGACAAGGTCGCGGAATATGCCGACGGCTTGTGCTACACGGACCTGATGGCGGGCTACTACCTCGGCGCCCCCGACACGGTCCTCCAGGCCATCGCCGACTACAGCGCCTGGTTCTTCGTCTGGGACGACCGCCACGACCGCGACATCGTGCACCGCCGCACGGCCTCCTGGCGGCGCCTGAAGTCCCGGCTCCACCAGGCCCTCGACGCCCCGAGGACCCATCTGCACCACCAGGACCCGCTGGTGGCGGGCCTCGCGGACAGTGTCCTGCGGCTCTACGGCTGCCTGCCCGCCACCTGGAACGCCCGCTTCGCCCGGCACTTCCACGAGGTGATCGACGCGTACGACCGCGAGTTCGGCAACCGCGTCGAGGCGCGCGTCCCCCCGGTCGAGGAGTACCTCGCCCTCAGGCGCCTCACGTTCGCCCACTGGATATGGACGGACCTCCTGGAACCGGTCGCGGAACGCGAACTCCCGGAATGGGTAAGGACTCACCCCGCATTCCAGCGGGCCGCCCTGCTCAGCCAGGAATTCGCCGCCTGGTACAACGACCTCTGCTCACTGCCCAAGGAATTGGCGGGCGAAGAGGTGCACAATCTCGGAATCAGCCTCGTCGTCCACGAGGGGCTCACTCTGGAAGAGGCGATAGAAGAACTCAGGCGACGAATACTGGAATGCGTCGCCGATTTCCTCGCCGCCGAACGGGAGACGCGCGCGTTCGCGGCGGGGATCGGCGACAAGGAAATCAGCGACGCCGTGCTCCGCTGCCTGGAGAACATGCGGAACTGGTTCAGTTCCGCCTACTGGTTCCACCACGAGTCGGGCCGGTACACGGTCGACAGCTGGGACGACCGGTCCACACCCCCCTATGTCGACGACACCCCGGCGGGAGAGAAATAGATGACCCTCGAATCGGTACGGCCCGCGCCACCGGAGCCGCCCCTGGCCGGCGGCGGGCTCCCGCTGCTCGGCCACGGCTGGAAACTGGCCCGCTCCCCGCTGGCGTTCTTCTCCGGGCTGCGCGACCACGGAGACGTCGTCCGGCTCGGCCTCGGACCCAAGACGGTGTACGCCGTCACCGCGCCCGAACTGATCGGCGAGGTCGCCCTCAGCCCCGACTACATCATCGCCGGGCCGCTGTGGGAGTCCCTGGAGAGCCTCCTCGGCAAGGAGGGCGTCGCCACCGCCAACGGACCCCTCCACCGGCGCCAACGCCGCACCATACAGCCCGCGTTCAGGCTCGACGCGATACCCGGGTACGGGCCCGTGATGGAGGAGGAGGCGCGGGCCGTCGTCGAGCGGTGGCGCGAGGCGGACGTCCTCGACGTCACCGCCGAGTCGTTCCGGGTCGCCACCCGGATCGCCGCGCGCTGCCTGATGCGCGGCAGCTACATGGACGAGCGGGCCGACCGGATCTGCGCGGACCTCGCGAGCCTCTTCCGCGGTATGTACCAGCGCATGGTCGTCCCTCTCGGACCGCTTTATCGGGTGCCGCTTCCGGCCAACCGCGAATTCAACCGGGCACTGGCCGATTTGCACCTCCTGGTCGACGAGATCGTCGCCGACCGCCGGGCATCCGGTCAAAAGCCGGACGATTTGCTGACGGCTTTGCTGGAAGCGACGGACGAGAATGGCAAACCCATCGGAGAACAGGAGATCCACGACCAGGTCATCGCGATACTCACCCCGGGCAGCGAAACCGTCGGCTCCATGATCATGTCGCTGCTCCTGGTGCTCACCGAGTACCCCGAACACGCCGACAAGATCCGGGACGAGGTGAAAAACGTGGTGGGCGACCGGCCCGTGGGATTCGACGACGTCCGCAGTCTGGCGTACACCGGGAATGTCGTCGTGGAGACATTGCGGCTCTATCCGGCCGTATGGATATTGACCCGGCGCGCGGTCACCGACACGACCCTCGGCGGATACCGCATTCCCGCCGGCGCCGACATCGTCTACAGCCCCTACGCGGTCCAGCGCGACCCCCGCTCCTACCGCG
This sequence comes from Streptomyces sp. S6, assembly GCF_054880855.1. NCBI lineage: Bacteria > Bacillati > Actinomycetota > Actinomycetes > Kitasatosporales > Streptomycetaceae > Streptomyces > Streptomyces sp. S6. The sequence continues at coordinate 6,529 of NZ_JBTYMC010000069.1, forward strand.
ACGCCGAGTCCTTCCGCCCCGACCGCTGGCTCCCCGGCGGCTCCGAGGAGGTCCCCAAGCACGCCATGAGCCCCTTCAGCGTCGGCAACCGCAAGTGCCCCAGCGACCACTTCTCCATGGCGGAGATGACCCTCCTCACCGCCTCCATCGCCTCGGCCTTCCGCTTCGAGGAGACGCCGGGCTCGGACTCCCGCCACCGCATCGGCATCACCCTGCGCCCCCGCGACCTGCGGCTGCGGCCGCTGGCCCGCTGAGCACAGCACGACGGCCCGGCACTCGGGGGAGTACCGGGCCGTCGTACGAGACGGGCTAGAAGTCCTCGTCCAGGTCGACCGTGCCCTCCACGGCGACCTGGTAGGCGGACGGGCGGCGCTCGAAGAAGTTGGTCAGTTCCTGGACGCCCTGGAGCTCCATGAAGGAGAAGGGGTTCTCGGAGCCGTAGACCGGCGCGAAGCCGAGGCGGGCCAGGCGCTGGTCGGCGACGCACTCCAGGTACTGGCGCATCGACTCGGTGTTCATGCCGGGCAGGCCGTCACCGCACAGGTCGCGGGCGAACTGGAGCTCCGCCTCGACGGCCTCCTTCAGCATGTCGGTGACCTGCTGCTGGAGAGCGTCGTCGAAGAGCTCCGGCTCCTCCTTGCGGACGGTGTCGACGACCTCGAACGCGAACGACATGTGCATCGTCTCGTCCCGGAACACCCAGTTGGTGCCGGTCGCGAGGCCGTGCAGGAGACCCCGGCTGCGGAACCAGTAGACGTACGCGAAGGCACCGTAGAAGAACAGGCCCTCGATGCACGCGGCGAAGCAGATCAGGTTCAGCAGGAAGCGGCGGCGGTCGGCCTGCGTCTGGAGGCTGTCCAGCTTCTCGACCTCGTTGATCCACTTGAAGCAGAACTCGGCCTTCTCACGGATCGAGGGGATGTTCTCGACGGCCGCGAACGCAGCGTTGCGGTCCTCCGGGTCGGGCAGGTACGTGTCCAGCAGCGTCAGATAGAACTGGACGTGCACGGCCTCCTCGAACAGCTGACGGCTCAGGTACAGCCGCGCCTCGGGGGAGTTGATGTGCTTGTACAGCGTCAGCACGAGGTTGTTCGCGACGATCGAGTCACCCGTCGCGAAGAACGCCACCAGCCGGCCGATGAGGTGCTGTTCCTCGGGCGACAGCTTCGCGAGGTCCGCGACGTCCGAGTGGAGGTCGACCTCCTCGACCGTCCACGTGTTCTTGATCGCGTCCCGGTAGCGCTCGTAGAAGTCCGGGTACCGCATGGGCCGGAGAGTCAGCTCGAAGCCCGGGTCGAGCAGGTTCTTCTTGGCTTCGGTCGTCATTACTGGCATGCCTCGCAGGACTCGGGGTTCTCAAGGGAGCAGGCGACCGCGTCGGGGTCGGCTGCCTGCTGGACGGGGACGGAAGCCTGGGCCGCGCGGGCGATCCTCGTCGCCGGGCGCGAACGCAGGTAGTACGTCGTCTTCAGCCCGGACTTCCAGGCGTACGCGTACATCGAGGAGAGCTTGCCGATCGTCGGCGTCTCCAGGAACAGGTTCAGGGACTGCGCCTGGTCCAGGTACGGCGTCCGCGCGGCGGCCATGTCGATCAGGCCGCGCTGCGGGATCTCCCACGCCGTGCGGTACAGCGCCCGCACGTCCTCGGGGATCCAGACGAAGTCCTGCACCGAGCCGTTGGCCTCGCGCAGCGCCTCACGGGTGCGGGCGTCCCACACGCCGAGGTCCTTCAGGTCCTGCACCAGGTACGAGTTGACCTGGAGGAACTCACCGGAGAGGGTCTCGCGCTTGAACAGGTTGGACACCTGCGGCTCGATGCACTCGTAGACGCCCGCGATGGACGCGATCGTCGCGGTCGGGGCGATCGCCAGCAGCAGTGAGTTGCGCAGCCCGGTCGACGCGATCCGCTCGCGCAGGGCGGCCCAGCGCTCCGGCCAGGTGAACTCGACGCCGAAGTGGTCGGGGTGCAGCACACCGCGCGCCGTCCGGGTCTTCTCCCACGCGGGCAGCGGACCGGACCGCTCGGCGAGGTCCGCCGACGCCTCGTACGCGGCCAGCATGATCCGCTCGGCGATCCGCGTGGACAGCGCCTTCGCCTCGGCCGAGTCGAACGGCAGCCGCAGCTTGAAGAAGACGTCCTGGAGCCCCATCGCACCCAGGCCCACCGGACGCCACTTCGCGTTGGAGCGGCCCGCCTGCTCGGTCGGGTAGAAGTTGATGTCGACGACGCGGTCGAGGAAGGTCACGGCGGTGCGGACGGTCTCGTCCAGCCGCTCCCAGTCGATGTCGCCACCGGTCACGAACGAACCCAGGTTCACCGAACCCAGGTTGCAGACGGCCGTCTCACCGTCGTCCGTGACCTCCAGGATCTCCGTGCAGAGGTTCGAGGAGTGGACGACGTGACCCGGCTCGGCGGTCTGGTTCGCCGTGCGGTTCGCGGCGTCCTTGAACGTCATCCAGCCGTTGCCGGTCTGCGCGAGCGTCCGCATCATGCGGCCGTACAGGTCACGCGCCGGGATGGTCTTCTTGGCGAGACCTTTCGCCTCCGCCGCGCGGTACGCCGCGTCGAACTCGTCGCCCCACAGGTCGACCAGCTCCGGCACGTCCGACGGGGAGAACAGCGACCACTCCCGGTCCGCGTTCACGCGGCGCATGAACTCGTCCGGGATCCAGTGCGCGAGGTTCAGGTTGTGGGTGCGCCGGGCGTCCTCACCGGTGTTGTCCCGCAGCTCCAGGAACTCCTCGATGTCGGAGTGCCAGGTCTCCAGGTACACCGCCGCCGCGCCCTTGCGCCGCCCGCCCTGGTTCACGGCCGCGACACTCGCGTCCAGCGTCTTCAGGAACGGCACGATGCCGTTGGAGTGCCCGTTCGTGCCCCGGATCAGCGAACCGCGGGAGCGGATGCGGGAGTACGACAGGCCGATGCCGCCGGCGTGCTTCGAGAGGCGGGCGACCTGGTGGTAGCGGTCGTAGATGGAGTCCAGCTCGTCCTTGGGGGAGTCCAGGAGGTAGCAGGACGACATCTGCGGGTGGCGGGTGCCGGAGTTGAAGAGCGTGGGGGACGACGGGAGGTAGTCCAGGCGGCTCATCAGGCCGTACAGCGCGGCGACCTCGTCCAGGGCGCGGACGGTCTCGTCCTCGGCCAGGCCCGACGCGACGCGCAGCAGGAAGTGCTGGGGGGTCTCGACGACCTTGCGGGTGATCGGGTGCCGGAGCAGGTAACGGCTGTGCAGGGTGCGCAGGCCGAAGTAGCCGAAGCGGTCGTCGGCGGCGGGGTCGATCAGGGCGTCGAGGTGCTTCGCGTGCAGGCTGACGAAGTCCGCGGTGCGGTCGGCGATGAGGCCCTCGCGGTGGCCGACGGCCACGGACTCCGTGAACGTCGTCACACCCTGGGACGCGGCCTCGGCGCGGACGCTGATCGTCAGGAGGCGGGCGGCGAGGCGGGAGTACGCCGGGTCCTCCGAGATCAGGCCGGCGGCGGCCTCCGTCGCCAGCTCGCGCAGCTCGGCCTCGTCCGCCCGCGCGGAGCGCCCGCGCAGGGCCGCGGCGGCGACCCGGCCGGGGTCGGCGTCGGGGAGGTCGGCGGTCAGCTCCGTCAGGGTCCGCAGCAACGCGGTTCCGGGACCGTCGTTCTCCACGGGGGTGACTGCTGAAGCCGGTTCGGCTGGCGCGATGGTCACGTGAGGCTCTCCGCTCGCTCGGCAAGGGGTCTCGCCGAGGGCAGGGGGCAGCACGAGCACACAGCACGATTCGCACCCCGGCCCACTCCGCGAGGCCCGGACGTCAGGGCACGCCGGGCCGTCCTGGGGCGGCCGGGCGCGTATTCGCTGCCGACAGGTCCTCGGACTGACTCTTGCCGGTCCGCATGGGGCGGATACGACAAGTACACCGTTGCGGGACAGTTCCGGATTCGCACCGGATTCCCCTGCGGCGACAGCGAGCACGAGCATACATCTAGTGCCGGGTCGTGGTGGCAACCCCAGATGTTGTGTCGCGTCGGCTTCGGAGCGTCAACTTTCGGGTGGGGGCTGTGATAGCGGGGAGGGGGTGGGGGGGGGTGCGGGTCGGGGGCGGTCTGCGGGCCGTGTGTGGCCGTTCGCGCAGTTCCCCGCGCCCCTGATGGTGCTGGCGTCGGCTGTCTGCTGCGGGTTGTGTGTGCCCGTTCGTGCCCGCGCGGCGGAGCCGCACATCGATACAGCCCCGCGCCCCTGAAAGTGCGCGGCAGCGCATCTTTCAGGGGCGCGGGGAACTGCGCGAGCAACCACGACGGTGCCGCAGTTGCCCGACGGCGCTAGTGGGTCGCTCCCGATGTCGCCGGGGGCAGTTCCGTCTGGACGCCCGGGTCGCCGGCGTCCGCCGTGTAGTCCGAGGGGCTGGTCTCGTCCACCCCGTCCGGGGCCTTCGCTGCCCGCAGGGCGAACGTGAGGGCGACCGTCACCGCCACGTTCAGGACGAACGCCGTGAGGCCGATGTAGCCGATCTCGCCGATTCCCGGGATCTCCTTCGAGCTGCCGCCGAAGTGTTTCTGGGTGGGGGAGGCGACGCCGTACGCGGCGAAGGTGCCGTAGATCATGCCGACGGCCCAGCCGCCCAGCAGCGCCCAGCGGTGGAACCAGCGGGTGAAGAGGCCGCCGACGAGGGCGGGGAAGGTCTGGAGGATCCAGATGCCGCCGAGGAGCTGGAAGTTGATGGCTACCGTTTTGTCCATCGTCAGGACGAAGATCAGGGCGCCCACCTTCACCAGGAGGGAGACCAGTTTGGAGATCTTCGTCTCCTGTTCCGGCGTCGCGTCGGGACGGATGAAGTCCTTGTAGATGTTCCGTGTGAAGAGGTTGGCGGCGGCGATGGACATGATCGCGGCCGGGACGAGCGCGCCGATCCCGATCGCCGCGAACGCGACCCCCGCGAACCAGTCGGGGAACATGTCCTCGAAGAGCTGGGGGATGGCCAGTTGGCCGTTCTTCACCTTCACGCCCGCCGCGATCGCCATGAACCCGAGCAGCGCGAGCAACCCCAGCATCAGGGAATACAGCGGCAGGATCGTCGTGTTGCGCCGGATGACCTCGCGGCTCCGGGAGGAGAGGGTCGCGGTGATCGAGTGGGGATACATGAACAGCGCCAGCGCCGACCCGAGCGCCAGCGTGGCGTACGTCCACTGCGCCCCCTCGGCCGGCACCAGCCCCCCGGCCCCGGCGGCCGTGTACTTCTCCCCGGCCTTCGCGAAGATCTCGTCGAACCCGCCCAGCTTGATCGGGATGTAGATGATCGCGACCGTGATCACGATGTAGATCAGCGTGTCCTTGACGAACGCGATCAGCGCCGGCGCCCGCAGCCCCGAGGAGTACGTGTACGCGGCCAGCACGCCGAAGGCGATCAGCAGGGGCAGGTCCTTGACGAACCAGTTCGTGTCCTCGCCACCCCCGACGCCCATGACGTCCAGCACGGCCTGGATCCCGACGAGCTGGAGCGCGATGTACGGCATGGTCGCGAGGATGCCGGTGAGGGCGACCGCGAGGGACAGCCCCTTGGACCCGAACCGCCCGCGCACGAAGTCGGAGGTGGTGACGTACCCGTGCTTGTGCGAGACGGACCACAGCCGGGGCAGGAACGTGAAGATCAGCGGGTACACGAGGATCGTGTACGGCACGGCGAAGAACCCGGCCGCGCCGGCCGCGTACACGGCCGCCGGCACCGCCACGAACGTGTAAGCCGTGTAGAGGTCCCCGCCGAGCAGGAACCACGTCACCCAGGTCCCGAACGACCGCCCGCCGAGCCCCCATTCGTCCAGGGAGTGCTCGTTCTCCGCCTTGCGCCAGTGCGCCGCGAGGAACCCCATGACCGTGACGGCCAGGAAGAAGAAGATGAAGACGCCGAGCGCGACGCCGTTCACACCGTCCTTCACTTCGCCGCACCCCCCTTGCGGGCCCGCTGGTCACGCCGCCACAACTGGTACGCGGTCATCGTCAGCGCCGTGGAGATCACGACCCACAGCATCTGGTACCAGTAGAAGAACGGGATGCCGATGAACGCGGGCTTCACTTCGGCATACGAGCCGACCCACAGGAGGGCCACGAAGGGCGCGAACAGGCAGAGGCCGATGACGACGCGCACGGGCGTCACCACCGGTTCCCCGGCCTTCGGTGGGGTGTCTGACATCGGCGGCTCCGTCCCCTGGCTGTGATCACCAATGCAATGCGCAGGCAATCTAAGTGACGGATAAGCGCAGGGGAACCCCTGTCCCGGGATCGTCCTGATCCTGTGTCACTCCACGACTACTCCCACGTCTACTCCACCGGCCGCTTCAGCCGTGCCACGAACTTGTACCGGTCCCCCCGCCACACCGACCGCACCCACTCCACCGGCTCCCCGCGAAGGTCCAGGGAGTGCCGGGACAGCATCAGCATCGGCAGCCCCACGTCCGTCCCCAGCAGGCCCGCTTCCCTCGGCGTCGCCAGCGACGTCTCGATCGTCTCCTCGGCCTCCGCGAGCCGGACGTCGTACACCTCGGCGAGGGCGGTGTAGAGGGACGCGTACTTGACGAGGGAGCGGCGCAGGGCGGGGAAGCGCTTGGCGCTGAGGTGGGCCGTCTCTATGGCCATCGGCTCGCCGTTGGCCATCCGCAGCCGCTCGATGCGCAGCACGCGTCCGCCGGCGGTGATGTCGAGCAGCTCGGCGAGCCGGTCGTCCGCCGTGACGTACCCGATGTCGATGACCTGCGAGGTCGGCTCCAGGCCCTGCGCGTGCATGTCCTCGGTGTACGAGGTGAGCTGGAGGGTCTGGGAGACCTTCGGCTTCGCGACGAACGTCCCCTTGCCCTGGATCCGTTCGAGCCGCCCCTCGACGACGAGTTCCTGGAGGGCCTGGCGGACGGTCGTGCGGGACGTGTCGAACTCGGCGGCGAGCGTGCGCTCCGGCGGGACGGCGGTGCCGGGCGCCTGGGTCCGCGTCATGTCCAGCAGATGCTTCTTCAGACGGTAGTACTTGGGCACGCGCGCGGTACGGACGGTCGCCCCACCCTCGTTCTCCGCACTGCTGACGTCGGCGCTCATGGCCTGCCTTCCCGGCTCGCACGGGCCGACCTCCCGTCGGCCGCGACTTCACATCGTGGCACGGGATCGTCCGTACGGGTGCCGGTACGGACAGGTCGATTCCGTCCCGGCCCGCAGAGAACTCCCTGCGTACGGCGTCCGGGGCCTTGACATGACCCTTGGTCCGGTCCAAGCTCGCGATGCTGGTCTACACCATTCGGAGGGTGGCCTTGGCAGAGACGACTGTGGCCCGGGACGCCCTCGCCGTCCTCCAGCCCGGCTTCACCGGCACGACCGCCCCCGAGTGGCTGCTGCGCCGCCTCGACGAGGGGCTCGCCTCCGTCGCCCTGTTCGCCCGCAACATCACGGACCCCGAGCAGCTCTCCGGCCTCACCGCCCGGCTGCGCGAGGCCCGCCCGGACGTCCTGGTCGCGATCGACGAGGAGGGCGGTGACGTGACCCGCCTCGAAGCGGGCCGGGGCTCCTCCTTCCCGGGCAACCTCGCGCTCGGCGTCGTCGACGACACCGACCTCACCCGCTCCGTCGCCGCCGAACTGGGCCGTCGGCTCGCCGCGTGCGGGGTGACCCTCGACTGGGCGCCCTCCGCCGACGTCAACACGGACCCGGACAACCCCGTCATCGGCGTCCGCTCCTTCGGCGCCGACCCCGCGCTCGTGGCCCGGCACACCGCCGCGTACGTCACCGGCCTCCAGTCCGCCGGGGTCGCTGCCTGCGCGAAGCACTTCCCGGGGCACGGGGACACGTCCGTCGACTCCCACGAGTCGCTGCCGCGCATCGACGTGCCCTACGACACCCTCGCCGCCCGCGACCTGCCGCCGTTCCGCGCGGCCGTCGCCGCCGGCACCCGCGCGATCATGACCGCCCACATCCTCGCCCCGGCCCTGGACCCGGCCCGCCCGGCCACCCTCTCCCGCCCCGTCCTCACCAGCCTCCTGCGCGGCGACCTCGGCTACGACGGCCTGATCGTCACCGACGGCATGGAGATGCGGGCCGTCGCCGACACGTACGGCATCGAACGCGGCACGGTCCTCGCGATCGCCTCCGGCGCCGACGCGATCTGCGTGGGCGGCGGCCTCAGCGACGACGGCACGGTACGGCGCCTGCGGGACGCCCTGACCGGCGCGGTCCACGCCGGTGAACTCCCCGAGGAACGGCTCGCGGAGGCCGCGGACCGGGTGCGGACGCTGGCCCGCTGGACGACGAAGGGGGCGGGGCGCCTCGCGGAGAACCCGGGGGTCGGCCTGGCGGCGGCCCGCAGAGCCCTGCGAGTGAGAGGCGCCGAGCACCTCCCGCTGACGGCGCCCCCGTACGTCGCCGCCTTCACGCCGGTCGCCAACGTGGCCGTCGGCGACGAGACGCCCTGGGGTCTGGCCCCCGCCCTCACCCGCTTTCTGCCCGGCACCTGCACCGGCACGTTCACCGGCCCCGACGCGGGCCACGACGCCCTCGCGTCGGCCGGCCGGCGCCGGATCGTCGCCGTCGTCCGCGACGAGCACCGCCACCCCTGGATGTCCGCCGCGGTGAGCCGCCTCCTGGACGCCCGCCCCGACACGGTCGTCGTGGAGATGGGCGTCCCGCACGCGGCCCCCCGGGGAGCCGTCCACATCGCGACGCACGGGGCGGCGCGGGTGTGCGGGAGGGCGGCGGCGGAAGTGCTCGCGGGGGTGGGGGCTTTCTAGATGCCCTGCCAGTCCGGTTTGTTGTCGAAGGTGTGGCGGAAGTAGTCGGCCAGCTTGAGCTTGGAGGCCGCCGCCTCGTCGGCGACGATCGTCGCGTGAGGGTGGAGCTGGAGCGCGGAGGCCGGGCAGACGGCGGCGACGGGGCCCTCGACGGTGGCGGCGACCGCGTCGGCCTTGCCCTCGCCGGTGGCCAGCAGGACCAGGTGGCGGGCCTCCAGGATGGTGCCGATGCCCTGGGTGATGACGTGGTGGGGGACCTGGTCGATGTCGCCGTCGAAGAAGCGGGCGTTGTCGATCCGGGTCTGCTGGGTCAGCGTCTTGATACGGGTGCGGGAGACCAGGGAGGAGCAGGGCTCGTTGAAGCCGATGTGGCCGTCCGTGCCGATCCCGAGGAGCTGGAGGTCGACGCCGCCGGCCTCGGTGAGCGCCCGGTCGTACGTCGCGCAGGCCGCGGGGATGTCGTCCGCCGTGCCGTCCGGGCCCAGGAACGCGGAGAGCGGGATGCCGAGGGGGGTGAGGACCTCGCGCCGCAGGACCGAGCGGTAGGACTCGGGGTGGTCGGCCGGCAGGCCCACGTACTCGTCGAGCTGGGCTATCCGCGCGGCGGAGACGTCCACCTCGCCCGCCCGCACCCGGGCCGTCAGCGCCTGGTACACCGGCAGCGGCGTGGAACCGGTGGCCACCCCCAGCAGCGCGTCGGGTTTGGTGCGCAGGAGCCGTACGACGGCCTCGGCGACGAGCGCGCCGCCGGCGGCGGCATCCGGGACGATCACAACTTCCACGCTGGCCTGCCGTTTCTGAGGAGAATCCGGAGATCCCGAAAAGGACATGTGGTTTAGACCACTCTAATCTAGCCGACACCTTCCGGCCTCTGGGGTTTCGGCCCCCTGTCCGTCCGCTGAACATCGCGTCACGGAAATTCCCACGGCCATCGAGCCCCCCTCGGGAACCCTCACAGGCTAGGCTTCGTTGAGACGCACAACAGCGTCCGTACATCGCGACTTCCGTTCTCCCCGCACAGGAGGGCGGACCGAGGACCCGGTGCTCTCTGCCCTGACTGCCCCGGCTCCTCACCTTTCGGTCGACCGGGACCGCACACCCCGCGGCCGAGATTGCTCCGGGCTGCGGTGCCGCGAGGGCTGAGGGTCCCTCCAGGCGCCGCGGCCCGCGGGTGTTTTCAGAGGCGTACACCTGCCGGGCAGCGGGGTATGCCGAGACGATGGGAACCCGCACCTCGTACGGACGTCACGTTTCGGCCAGCGACAAACCGGCGGGTACGCTCGCCCATGTGCCCTCCATGAACGAACTCGTACGCCAGCACACCACTCTCGACGACTCCGACCTGGAGTGGCTGCACCTGCTGGTCTCGGAGTGGCAGCTGCTCTCCGACCTCTCCTTCGCCGACCTGGTGCTGTGGGTCCCGACGAGCGACGGCACACGCTACGTCTCGGTGGCGCAGATGCGCCCCAACACCGGTCCCACCTCCTACCAGGACGACATGGTCGGCCACCTGGTTCCCCGAGGCCGCCGCCCCCTGCTGGATGTCGCTCTCGACGAGGGCCGCATCGTCCGCGAGGGCGACCCCGAGTGGCGCGAGGAGGTCCCCGTCCGGGTCGAGTCCATCCCCGTACGGCGTGAGGGCCGCGTCCTCGGCGTCATCGCCCGCAACACCAACCTGCTGACCGTCCGCACCCCGAGCCGCCTGGAGCTGACCTACCTCCAGAGCGCCTCCGACCTCGCCCAGATGATCGCGGCGGGCGCGTTCCCGTTCGCCGGCCAGCAGATGGACATGGACGCCGCCCCGCGCGTCGGCGACGGCCTGATCCGGCTCGACGCGGACGGCATCGTCCAGTACGCCTCCCCGAACGCGCTCTCCGCCTACCACCGCATGGGCCTCGCCTCCGACCTCGTCGGCCACCACCTGGGCCGGACGACCGCCGAACTCGCCCCCACCCGGGGCCCGGTGGACGAGGCGCTCGCCAAGGTCGCCAGCGGCTGGGCACCCCGAGAGTTCGAGATCGAGGCGAACGACGGGGTGATCCAGTTCCGGGCGATCCCCCTCAAACCCAAGGGCACGCGCATCGGTTCCCTGGTGCTCCTGCGGGACGTCACCGAACTGCGCCGCCGCGAACGCGAGTTGATCACCAAGGACGCGACCATCCGGGAGATCCACCACCGGGTGAAGAACAACCTCCAGACCGTGGCCGCGCTGCTGCGGCTCCAGGCCCGGCGGATCGAGTCCGAGCGGGGGCGGGAGGCGCTGGAGGAGGCGGTCCGGCGGGTCGGGTCGATCGCCATCGTCCACGAGACGCTGTCTCAGAACCTGGACGAGCGGGTCGAGTTCGACGAGATCGCCGACCGGGTGCTCGCGATGGTCGCCGAGATCTCGCCGGGGAAGGTGACGGGGCGGCGGACCGGGCGGTTCGGGATTCTCGACGCGGAAGTCGCGACGCCGCTGTCGATGGTCCTCACCGAGATCCTCCAGAACGCGCTGGAGCACGGGTTCCGTGAGGGTGAGACGGGGACCGTGGAGGTGACGGCCGTACGCGGGGGGACGACGAAGGAGGCCCGGCTCCTCGTCACCGTCCAGGACGACGGGGTCGGGCTGCCGGAGGGGTTCGATCCGCACACCTCGGGGAATCTGGGTCTCCAGATCGTGCGGACGCTGGTGGAAGGGGAGTTGGGGGGCAGCTTCGACATGGTGCGGGGGCCCGAGGGGGGGACTCAGGTGGTGCTGGATGTGCCGGTGCGGTCGCAGAAGTGAGGTAGGGCTGGACAGCAAAGAGCCCCGACCATGTGGCCGGGGCTAGTGCTCCCTGCTGCGGTACTCGTGCGTGGTGCAAGTCGTACTGAGCGCTCGGGGGTACTGCGCGCTGCGGTTCGGGGGCGGGAGATGCGTACCTGCTGTACGCGCCGCCAACCTCAGGCTGTTTCCGTGGGGCGGACGGGTCAGGCGGTGGCCTGACGGGCCCGGTTGCGGGCGGCGCGGCGCTTCATGGCACGGCGCTCGTCCTCGCTGAGACCACCCCAGACGCCGGAGTCCTGACCGGACTCAAGCGCCCACTGAAGACACTGGTCCATCACGGGACAGCGCCGACAGACGGCCTTGGCTTCCTCGATCTGCAGCAGCGCAGGACCGGTGTTGCCGATGGGGAAGAAGAGCTCGGGGTCTTCCTCGCGGCAAACGGCGTTGTGACGCCAGTCCATGGCTGCTACCTCTCCTAGGGTGTTACGTGCAGGTTGCTTGTGAATGTGAACGCTTTCACGAATCCCTCAACAAGGGAAGGGCCATCAGTCAGACAGGTCTGACCATGTCCTGGTGTCGTGAAGAGGGGTTCCGGTGATCAGTGGATGCCGGTGTTGCGGGCTGTCCCGATCGCCACGTAGAGACTCGCAAACCTCAGCGGCGGATACAACCCCTTCTGGAAAGTTTTTTTTGATTCCTCGGTGTCGACTGGGTCACAGCCGTACTTCCAAGGGGTGGACCCTGGCCTAAACGTTCGAGTGAAAGGACTTCCGCCCTTTCTGCTCACACAATCACACGCAGTGCCCGTCGTACGCCTGTGAACGTCACGCTGGTACGCAGTCCGAGGTGGTCTCCGTCCATCTGGAGCGGGAGGGGGACCTTCGAATGCAAGGTGAACTGGTCCACGTCGTGGAGGGAGACCGCGTGCTTGCCCTCGGGGCCCTTCTCGGGGGACGAAAGCAGCAATTGTGTGGCATACCGGGCAAGTGAGGGGGCTGAGAAGCGGGTCAGGCCGAGGATGTCGAGGGCGGTATCGAACGAAGCCTTAGGCGACGCGTACACCGGGCGATTGCCCAGATAGGTCCACGGGGACGTGTTGCAGACTATGGACATCACCAAATCGGTCACGGGTTCATGTCCGGCCCGTTCCAGAGTGATCGTTCCGTGGCGGCGGTGGGGTTCTCCGAAAAACTGACGGACCGCCTGCTGAAGGTAAAGGGAGTGTGTGGATTTCCTTCCACGTTCCCGCTGTTGCTCCACCCGGCCGATGACTTTCGCGTCGAATCCGAGGCCGGCGTTGAAGGTGAACCAGCGGGCGGGGACCGACTCGTCCTCCGTGCCGGGGGTGCCGGCCGCGAGCCCGAGTCCGACGGTCCGCTCGCTTCCCCGCCGCAGCGCGTCCAGCAGTGCGCCCGTCGCCTCCACCGGGTCGTTCGGCAGGCCCAGCGCTCTCGCGAACACGTTCGTCGAACCGCCGGGGACGACCGCGAGGCCGGGCAGCCGCTCCGGGTCCGGGCCGTCGGTCAGCAGTCCGTTCACTACTTCATTGATCGTGCCGTCGCCGCCGAGGGCCACCACCAGATCGATGTCCGAGCTCTGCGCCGCCTGCCGCCCCAGGTCCCGGGCGTGGCCCCGGTACTCCGTCGTCACGGCTTCCAGCTTCATCTCGCTCGCCAGCGCGTGGATCAGCACATCACGGGTACGCGCACTCGTCGTCGTCGCCGCCGGATTGACCACAAGAAGTGCACGCATGGATTGCAGCGTACCTACTGGGTGGTACCGGGCACAGGCCGAGGTGTGGAAGGGGTAAGAGATCGGGTGGTGACTCTCGACACGGGGCCCTGACCGGGAGTGGGGCGTGTGGGGGTGCCGTGGGGGCGTGAGGGGGTGGGTTTGCGCCGGGGGTGTGGCGCGGGGAGTGGGGCGGGAGCCGGTCGTGTCGGGGTGGCTCGGAGGGCGCGGGCTCCCTCGGGGCCTCGGCTCTGCCGGCGGCTCGGAAGGGGCAGGACGTGCCCCGGGCGGTTCGGGGTGGGCCGCTACGCTTCAGGGGTGAGCAGTGACAAGGCCTCCGAGCCCTCTCAGAACCCCGGCGCGGTGGCCGCGGACGCCCTGGACGGGCCCCGGCCCCGGAAGCTGACGTACGCCGCCGTGCTGGCCGCGCTGGAGGGGGCCGCGCTGCTGGTGGGCGGGGTGTGGATGCTGGTCGTGGGGGTGGCGGGGGACGCCGACGACCGGGGGAGCGCGGTGACGGGTGGGATCACCCTGGCCGTCCTCGCCCTGCTGCCGCTGCTCGCCGCGAGGGGTCTGCTGAAGCGGCGCAGCTGGAGCCGGGGCCCCGCTGTCGTCACGCAGGTGATGGCACTCCCCGTGGCCTACACCCTCCTCCAGGCGGACAGTGTGGCCATCCCGGCGGGCATCGCCCTGGGAGTCGTCGCCATCCTCGCGCTGGTCCTCCTCGTCAACCCCGAAACAGCCCGAGCCCTCGGCATCCGGGGCCCCGGCAACGCCCAGGACTGACCCACACCACAGCCTGACGCGGGCCGCGTTCCCCGGACGACGGGACGCCGGGGCCTGCGGGGTGCCGTGACCGGGGGGTGCCTTGACGAAGGGCAGAGAGGCACCCCCCGGGATGCCCAACTCCCGGCGTCCCGCTCCCCGGCTCACTCCTCCACGAGGAGCTTCTCCCGCAGCTGGGCCAGGGTTCGGGCCAGTAGGCGGGAGACGTGCATCTGGGAGATGCCGACTTCTTGGGCGATCTGGGACTGGGTCATGTTGCCGAAGAAGCGGAGGAGGAGGATGCGTTTTTCGCGGGGTGGGAGGTCTTCGAGGAGGGGTTTGAGGGATTCGCGGTATTCGACGCCCTCCAGCGCCTCGTCCTCCGCGCCCAGCGTGTCGGCGACCGCCGGGGACTCGTCGTCCGTGTCGGGGACGTCCAGCGACAGCGTCGAGTACGCGTTGGCGGACTCCAGGCCCTCCAGGACCTCTTCCTCGGAGATCGCGAGTTTCTCGGCGAGTTCGTGGACGGTGGGGGAGCGGCCGTGGAGTTGGGAGAGTTCGGCGGTGGCGGTGGTGAGGGAGAGGCGGAGTTCCTGGAGGCGGCGGGGGACGCGGACGGCCCACCCCTTGTCCCGGAAGTGCCGCTTGATCTCACCGACGACGGTCGGGGTCGCGTACGTGGAGAACTCGACGCCGCGGTCGGGGTCGAAACGGTCCACGGACTTGATGAGCCCGATGGTGGCGACCTGCGTCAGGTCGTCCAGCGGCTCACCCCGGTTGCGGAACCGCCGCGCGAGGTGCTCGACGAGCGGGAGGTGCATCCGGACCAGCCGGTTGCGCAGCTCCGCGTACTCGGGACTGCCGTCCGCAAGCCCCCGCAGCTCGACGAAGAGCGCGCGCGCCTCACTGCGGTCCTGATGACCGTGTGGCGCTGCGGCCACGCCGCCCTGTTGATCGTCCCGCTCGTGCTCGCTCATCGTCCCGCCCGTTGCCCTTTGTCGAGCCGTCCTGGCCCGGCCAGGGGTGCCCTGCGCACCGTCCCGATCCCGTCCGTCGTCCTGAGGATGCGGTCGGGCCTGCTCGGGAATGCCGTCGATGCCGTCCGCCATGCGGCGGGCGCCGTCCGGGAGGAGGCCCCCCTCGGTCGGCAGGCGCGCGCCGCGCTCATCGCCTTGCACCGGCCCGTCCCCCGCCCTCACGCCGGCCCGGGGCCCGCGCCGCGCTGTTTGTAGAGGCTGATCGAGACGGTCTTGTCGTCGTCGACGGCGGAGGACACCTTGCCCGCGAGCGCGGACAGCACGGTCCACGCGAACGTGTCCCGCGCGGGTGCGTGCCCGTCTGTCGTCGGCGCGGAGACGGTCACCTCCAGCGAGTCGTCGACCAGGCGGAACACACAGCCGAGCACCGAACCGGGCACGGCCTGCTGGAGCAGGATCGCGCACGCTTCGTCCACCGCGATGCGCAGGTCCTCGATCTCGTCCAGGGTGAAGTCCAAACGGGCCGCGAGGCCGGCCGTGGCCGTCCGCAGCACCGACAGGTAGGCACCCGCGGCCGGCAGCCGGACTTCCACGAAGTCCTGGGTCGCGGGCTCGCCTGCGATCTGGGACACCCTCACCTCCAAGGTGGTACAAGCAGTTCGGGGCCGAGGGTCGCCCCCCGGGGTAACGCGAAGTGTGGTGCAGCGGTGACGCTATCGCGCTCACCTGCGTCCTGTCCCGGGACCCCGACCCCATGGCGTCACTCACAGTAAAGCTCTGAATACGCTCCGTGTCTAGGGGGTCGGCGGGCTCAAATCGGAAGAGCACGCGCCGGGTTGACGTACCCCGGCATCAGACTCCCGAACCGTACCCGCTCCCGATCAGACCAGGACGTGATCCACGAAGCACCACCGCCAGTCCTCGCCCGGCTCGAACGTCCGCATCACCGGATGACCCGTCTCGTCGTGGTGCGACGTGGCGTGCCGGCCCGGCGAGGTGTCGCAGCAGCCGACGTGCCCGCACGTCAGGCACAGGCGCAACTGCACCGGGTGGGTACCGGACCGCAGGCACTCCGGACACGTCTCGCTCAGGGGTGTCGGATCAGGGTCAGGCAGCGCGTCGGCGTGCGTGCACTGTTTCATGATTGCCAGGTTACGACGGCCGTACGGATCACCGCGCGGAAAAACCGAGGAACGAAACGGGTGGGCCCGACATGGATGTGATGCCGCTTCTCCTGCTGGTCGCGGCCAGTGCGGCGATCGCGGCGGCGGCCCGGCGCACGCCCGTGCCGGCGCCGCTGCTGCTCGTCGCGATCGGTCTGGCGGTCTCGTACGCGCCCGGCGTGCCCGAGTACGCCCTCGACCCCGACGTCGTCCTCCCGCTGCTCCTGCCGCCCCTCCTGTACACCTCCGCCGCCGACAGCTCCTACCTGGACCTGCGCGCCCAGGTGCGGCCCGTCGCGCTGCTGTCGGTCGGGTACGTGCTCTTCGCGACGCTGGCCGTCGGGTGGGCCGTCTACGAGCTGGTCCCGGGCATGCCGCTGACGGCGGCTCTCGTCCTCGGCGCCGTCGTCGCGCCCCCGGACGCCGTCGCCGCCACCGCCGTCGCGCGCCGCGTGGGGCTGCCGTCGCGGATCACGACGATCCTCCAGGGCGAGTCCCTCCTGAACGACGCGACCGCCATCACCGCCTACAAGGTCGCCGTCGCGGCGGCCGTCGGCGAGGGGGCCTCCTGGGCGGGCGGGATCGGGGAGTTCCTGCTCGCGGCGGGCGGCGGGACGGTCGTCGGGCTCGCCCTCATGGCGCCCCTGCACTGGCTGCGCACCCACCTGAAGGAACCCCTCCTCCAGAACACGCTCTCCCTGCTCATCCCGTTCGTCGCCTACTCCGTCGCCGAGCAGTTCCACGCGTCCGGGGTGATCGCCGTCGTCGTGGTCGCGCTCTACCTCGGCCACCGCGCGTGGGAGGTCGATTTCGCCACCCGTCTCCAGGAGTCCGCGGTCTGGAAGATGGTCGCCTTCGTCCTGGAGTCCGCGGTCTTCGCCCTCATCGGCCTCCAGCTCCCGGTCGTCCTGCGCGGACTCGGCGCGTACGACGCCGTCGACGCCGCCTGGTACGCGGTCGCCGTGTTCCTCGTGGTCGTCGCCGCGCGCTTCCTGTGGGTGTTTCCGGCGACCTTCCTGCCCCGGCTGCTGTCCTCGCGCATCCGGGAGCGCGAGGAGAACCCGACCTGGCGGGGGCCGGTGATCATCGGGTGGGCCGGGATGCGAGGCGTCGTCTCCCTCGCCATCGCGTTCTCCGTGCCGTTGACTCTCCACCACAGCGATGAGCCGTTCCCGGAACGGGACTTGGTGCTCTTCCTGACGTTCACGACGGTCATCGGCACACTCGTCCTCCAGGGGCTGACGCTGCCGCCCCTCATCCGGCTCCTCAAGTTCCCCGAGGCCGATCACCGGGCCGCGACCCTTGCGGAAGCGAATGCGCAGGCGCAGGCGTCGAGGGTGGCGGAGCAGCGGCTCGACGAACTCCTCTCCGACGAGCGCAACACCCTCCCGCCTCCGCTCGCCGACCGCCTGCGGTCGGTCCTGGAGCGGCGCCGCAACGCCGTGTGGGAACGGCTCGGGCAGGTCAATCCCGTCACCGGGGAGAGCGTCGACGACACGTACCGGCGGCTGTCCCGGGAGATGATCAGCGCCGAGCGGGAGATGTTCGTCCGGCTGCGGGACGGTCGGCACATCGACGACGAGATGTTGCGGACGTTGCTCAGGCGGCTGGATCTGGAGGAGGCCGCGGCGTATCGGGAGGCGGAGTAGGGGACGTCAGGGGAACGGCGTTCCGGTGATCACCGCCGCTACTGCCGTCCCTCGCGGGAAAGCGCCTTCCCGTGCCAGAGCCACAAGTCCGTACAGCAATTTGGCGACATAGAGACGCTCGACGGGCAGACCGTGGCGATCCTCGAAGTCCCTTGCGAACTCCTCCAGTTCAGGGGTTGTGCGGGCGTAGCCGCCGAAGTGGAAGCGGTCGTCCAGGTGCCAGTTCGCGTACTCCCCACCGAAGGCCTCGCGTTGGAGTGCCTGGATGTCTCTCGTGAGGAAGTCGCCTCTCAACACTGGTATCCCCAGGGCCTGTTGGGAAGGGGACAGGCCCGCTGAGAGGCCCGCCAGTGTGCCGCCCGTGCCGCAGGCGATCGCGGCGACGTCCACTCCGGCCAGCTCCTCGCCCAGGGCCCGGCAGCCTCGTACCGCTGCCGCGTTGCTGCCGCCCTCGGGGAGGACGTACGCGTCGTCGGCGCCGGCTTCGTGGAGGATGCGCGCGAGGGTCGAGGGTGTCGACTTGTCGCGATAGGTGGCGCGGTCGATGAAGTGGAGGCGCATGCCGTGGGCCGTGCAGTGGGACAGGGAGGGGTTCAGGGGGCGGGTGGCGAGTTCGTCGCCTCGGACGACGCCGATCGTGGGGGTGCCGAGGGCGTGACCGGCGGTGGCGGTGGCGCGGAGGTGGTTGGAGTAGGCGCCGCCGAAGGTGAGGAGGGGGCGGTCGGCGGCGGCTTCGAGGTTGAGGGTGAGTTTGCGGTATTTGTTGCCGATGAGGGTGGGGTGGAGCAGGTCGTCGCGTTTCAGGAGGAGTCGGACGCCGTGTCTGGTGAAACGTTCGTCCTCGACTTCTTCGAGCGGGGAGGGGAGAGGCACGCCGATCATTGTCGAACATCGTTCGGGGAAACGTCCCTCTTCCCACTCTTGCGATGATCCATTCCCGCTCTTTCGGGTAATACCACTGGCCGTCGCACTGCGGAAAGCTTGCCCGCGAGATGAGTGCCTGGCGCACCACGTGCCAGCGCATGAGCGGGAGGGCAACACACCATGTCGGTAGGCGAAGAGGTCCGCTCCGAAGAGGGCAGGCCCCAGCAGAGCCTCGGTACGGCAGCAGCGCGGAACCTGGCCACCACGACCAAGTCCGTGCCGCAGATGCAGGAGATCAGCTCCCGCTGGCTGCTGCGCACGCTGCCGTGGGTCGACGTCCAGGGCGGTACGTACCGGGTGAACCGGCGGCTCACCTACGCGGTCGGCGACGGCCGCATCACGTTCGTCAAGACGGGCGACCGCGTCGAGGTCATCCCCGCCGAACTGGGCGAACTGCCCGCCCTGCGCGGCTACGAGGACCAGGAGGTCCTCACCGAGCTCGCCTCGCGGGCCCGGCAGCGCGAGATCGGCGCCGGAGAGGTCATCGCCTCCTTCGGCAGCCAGAACGACGAAGTGTTCATGCTGGCGCACGGCCGCGTCGAGAAGGTCGGCACCGGCCCCTACGGCGACGACCAGGTCCTCGGCGTCCTCGCCGACGGCTCCTACTTCGGCGACCAGGCACTCCTGGACGCCGACGCGATCTGGGAGTACACCGCCCGCGCGGCCACCCCCTGCACCGTCCTCACCCTGTCCCGGCAGGACTTCGAGCAGGTCACCGAGCGCGCGGACTCGCTGAGCGGCCACCTTCAGGAACTGCGCGCGATCCCCGAGCAGAACACGAACAAGTACGGCGAGAAGGCCGTCGACCTGGCCGCGGGCCATGTGGGTGAAGCGGACATCCCGCACACGTTCGTCGACTACGACGCGAAGCCCCGCGAGTACGAACTCAGCATCGCCCAGACGGTGTTGCGCATCCACTCGCGCGTCGCCGACCTCTACAACCAGCCCATGAACCAGACCGAGCAGCAACTGCGGCTCACGGTCGAGGCGCTCAAGGAGCGCCAGGAGCACGAGCTGGTCAACAACCGCGAGTTCGGCCTCCTCACCAACTGCGAGTACGACCAGCGCATCCAGCCGCACGACGGCGTCCCCGGCCCCGACGACATGGACGAACTCCTCAGCCGCCGGCGCGGCACGAAGCTGTTCCTCGCCCACCCGCGCGCGATCGCCGCGTTCGGCCGCGAGCTGAACAAGCGCGGGCTCGTCCCCGAGACGATCGACATCGACGGCAACCGCATCCCGACCTGGCGCGGCGTCCCGATCTACCCCTGCAACAAGATCCCCGTCACCGAGGCGCGCACCAGCTCCATCATCGCGATGCGTCTCGGCGAGAAGGACCAGGGCGTCATCGGCCTGCGCCAGTCCGGGCTGCCCGACGAGATCGAGCCCAGCCTGTCCGTGCGGTTCATGGGCATCAACGAACAGGCCATCATCAAGTACCTCGTCACCGCCTACTACTCGGCCGCCGTCCTCGTCCCGGACGCCCTCGGCGTCCTGGAGAACGTCGAGGTCGGTCGTTGGTGACCACCCGTCACGAAGGCCCAGGTCGCCCACCCCCAGATACTTGGGGCGTACGAGGCGGTGGAGGCGTGGATGAAACGGGAGGGCTGGTCGTACGACGGCCCGTGCCGGGAGATCTACT
>NZ_JBTYMC010000070.1:0-26843 GCF_054880855.1 Streptomyces sp. S6
CGTCGATCTTCACGTACAGTGCGGTCACGAGGGTGTTCAAGTTCGTCGTCACAAACGATCATGAACACCCTCTCTTCGTACCCGCAGGCATTCGGAAAGACTCGTCTAGGGCGGGACCCGGGTGCTCGGGCGGGGTCTGGACCCAGCCAGGGCTCGGATCTTGATCACTCACAGCCTGAGCGGCAACGCGGGAGGCACCTGAAGGGGGCGGAGCGGCGTACGGGACGCGGATACGGCAGCCGTCCGACGGGCGAAGCCGCGGCCTCGCGCAGGACCAAGGCCCGGGGCTCGGGCAAAGCCGGGGCTCGGGCGGGGCCCGGCGGCACGGGCAAGACCCGGCGGCTCAGGCGAAACCCGGTGCTCGGCGGAGCCAGGGGCTCAGGCGAAGCCCGAGGCTTGAGCGGGACCCGGGGCTTGAGCGGGGCCCGGCGGCTCAGGCGGAGCCCGGGGGGTTCGTTCGGCGTGTGGGTGACGGGTCGGCGGGTGCGGTGGCTCCCCGGAGGGGCCCGCACCCGCCGTCGTCAGCCTGAGGAGGGGCTTACCGCTTCGCGGCCTTGGGGCTCAGCAGGCGGGTGCCGACCCAGTCCTTGCCGGCGCTGACGCTCTTGGTCTGCGAGAGACCAGCCGTCTGGGCGGCGTCGTTGATGTCGCTGGGCTCGATGTAGCCGTCCCGGCCGGTCTTCGGGGTGAGGAGGAGGATCGAACCGTCCTCCTCAAGGAGCCCGAGGGCATCGACCAGGGCGTCCGTCAGGTCCCCGTCGTCGTCACGGAACCACAGGACGACGGCATCAGCCACGTCGTCGTAGTCCTCGTCCACCAGCTCACTGCCGACGGTCTCCTCGATGGACTCACGGAGCTCCTGGTCTACGTCCTCGTCGTAGCCGATCTCCTGGACCACCTGGGCGGGCTGGAAACCCAGCCTCACGGCCAGGCTCGTCTCCGCGTGGTCCGCGGTCGCGCTCACGGTCTGCCTCCTGATCATGTTCTTTCGATGACAACTCGGCCACGCGTACGCGCGTGGTGTTGGCCGTAGTCCACACGGGCGGGGCGGATCGCGCAAGTACCCGGCGGTTCGGACCGCCTAAACGGTGACGATCCGGGCCTGTCGACGCAACTCCCGTCAAGGATTCCACGTCAAAGGTGACACACACCACACCTTTCCGCCCTGTTTGCGCGTTTGGAAATCGCGTACCCGCAGAAGGTGACGTTTGACGCCCCGAGGTACACGATGGGGAACGGTGCAGCAGGCATCCCGAAACATGCGGCTCCCGGGGCCTCCCCAGCCCCTCGGGCAGCCCTCCGACAGGTAAGGAACAGCGTGGCTTCCGGATCCGATCGCAATCCGATCATCATTGGCGGCCTTCCGAGTCAGGTTCCTGACTTCGACCCCGAGGAAACCCAGGAGTGGCTCGACTCCCTCGACGCCGCCATCGACGACCGCGGCCGTGAACGCGCCCGCTACCTGATGCTCCGGCTGATCGAACGGGCCCGCGAGAAGCGCGTCGCCGTCCCCGAGATGCGCAGCTCGGACTACGTCAACACGATCCCCACCAAGAGCGAACCGTTCTTCCCGGGCAACGAGGAGATCGAACGCCGGATCCTCAACGCGACCCGCTGGAACGCCGCGGTGATGGTCTCCCGCGCCCAGCGCCCCGGGATCGGCGTCGGCGGCCACATCGCCACGTTCGCGTCGTCCGCGTCCCTGTACGACGTCGGCTTCAACCACTTCTTCCGCGGCAAGGACGACGGCGACGGCGGCGACCAGGTCTTCTTCCAGGGCCACGCCTCCCCCGGCATCTACGCCCGCGCGTTCCTCCTCGACCGGCTCGGCGAGCAGCACCTCGACGCGTTCCGCCAGGAGAAGTCCCGCGCCCCGTACGGGCTTTCCTCCTATCCGCACCCCCGTCTGATGCCGGACTTCTGGGAGTTCCCGACCGTCTCGATGGGCCTCGGCCCGATCGGCGCGATCTACCAGGCCCGCATGAACCGCTACATGCACGCCCGCGACATCGCCGACACCTCGAAGTCGCACGTCTGGGCGTTCCTCGGCGACGGCGAGATGGACGAGCCGGAGTCGCTCGGCCAGTTGACGATCGCCGCCCGCGAGGGCCTCGACAACCTCACCTTCGTCGTCAACTGCAACCTCCAGCGCCTCGACGGTCCGGTGCGCGGCAACGGCAAGGTGATCCAGGAGCTGGAGTCCGTCTTCCGGGGCGCCGGCTGGAACGTCATCAAGCTGATCTGGGACCGCAGTTGGGACCCGCTGCTCGCGCAGGACCGCGACGGCATCCTCGTCAACCGGATGAACACCACCCCGGACGGCCAGTACCAGACGTACGCCACCGAGTCCGGCGCCTACATCCGCGACCACTTCTTCGGTGACGACCAGCGACTTCGCGCGATGGTCGAGGGCATGACGGACGATCAGATCCTGCACCTCGGGCGCGGCGGGCACGACCACAAGAAGATCTACGCGGCGTTCAAGGCGGCCGTCGAACACAAGGGCCAGCCGACGGTGATCCTGGCGAAGACCGTCAAGGGGTGGACGCTCGGCCCCAACTTCGAGGGCCGCAACGCCACGCACCAGATGAAGAAGCTGACGGTCGCCGACCTCAAGGGCTTCCGTGACCGCCTCCATCTCCCCATCTCCGACCAGCAGTTGGAGTCCGGCCTGCCGCCGTACTACCACCCGGGCCGGGACTCGGAGGAGATCCAGTACATGCACGACCGCCGCAAGTCTCTCGGCGGTTACGTGCCCACCCGTGTCGTCCGCGCGAAGCCCCTCGCGCTGCCCGACGACAAGGCGTACGCGACCGTGAAGAAGGGCACCGGCCAGCAGTCCATCGCCACCACCATGGCCTTCGTCCGGCTGCTCAAAGACCTCATGCGGGACAAGGAGTTGGGCCGCCGCTTCGTGCTGATCGCGCCCGACGAGTACCGCACGTTCGGCATGGACTCCTTCTTCCCGAGCGCGAAGATCTACAACCCGCTGGGCCAGCAGTACGAGTCCGTCGACCGTGAACTCCTGCTCGCCTACAAGGAGTCGCCGACCGGCCAGATGCTGCACGACGGCATCTCCGAGGCCGGCTGCACCGCCTCCCTGATCGCGGCGGGCTCGGCGTACGCGACGCACGGCGAACCACTCATCCCGGTCTACGTGTTCTACTCGATGTTCGGTTTCCAGCGCACCGGCGACCAGTTCTGGCAGATGGCCGACCAGTTGGCCCGCGGCTTCGTCCTCGGCGCCACCGCCGGGCGTACGACGCTGACCGGCGAGGGCCTCCAACACGCCGACGGCCACTCCCAGTTGCTCGCCTCCACGAACCCCGGCTGCGTCGCCTACGACCCCGCGTACGGGTACGAGATCGCGCACATCGTCCAGGACGGCCTGCGGCGCATGTACGGCCCCGACAGTGAGGACGTCTTCTACTACCTCACCGTCTACAACGAGCCCCTCCAGCACCCGGCGGAGCCCGAGGACGTCGACGTCGAGGGCATCCTCAAGGGCGTCCACAAAATCTCGGCGGGCACAGCCGGTTCGACGCCGGCCCAGATCCTCGCCTCCGGTGTCGCGGTCCCCTGGGCGCTCGAAGCGCAGCGGATCCTCGCCGAGGAGTGGAACGTCCGGGCGGACGTCTGGTCGGCGACCTCCTGGAACGAACTCCGGCGCGAGGCGGTGGAAGTGGAGCGCCACAACCTCCTCCACCCCGAGGAGGACCAGCGCGTCCCGTACATCACCCGCAAACTCTCCGGCTCCCAGGGCCCGTTCGTCGCCGTCTCCGACTGGATGCGGTCCGTCCCCGACCAGATCTCCCGCTGGATCCCCGGCACCTACCAGTCCCTCGGCGCCGACGGCTTCGGCTTCGCCGACACCCGCGGCGCCGCCCGCCGCTTCTTCCACATCGACGCCCACTCGATCGTCCTCGGCGTCCTCACGGAACTCGCGAAGGAAGGGAAGGTGGACCGGTCGGCACTGAAGCAGGCGATCGACCGGTACCAGCTGCTGGATGTGACGGCGGCGGAGCCGGGGGCGGCGGGGGGAGACGCGTAGCCGAAACGCCGGGGAACGTGCCTCAGGGGTTCAACCCCAGCCGCTCCCCGGCCACCCGGTCTACCCCGCGAGCCACAGCACCGCCAGCAACGTGTCCAGCCCGCCCAGCACCACCGCCACCGCCGGCACGACCGCCCTCGACGCCCACCGGCGTCCCATGGCCAGCCACCCGCACACGACGGCGACCGGCCCCAGCAGGATCCCGAACACGAAGAACCCGGCGACGGCGCACACGACCCCGACGATTCCGAGCGACGCACCGTCCGGCCCGGTCCCTGACCTCATCCGGCCACGTGAACGGGGGTGTTTGTGCGCTCCGCGCCCGAACTCTGCCATGGCTCAACTCCCTTGCGCGCCAGGTCGCTTCAAGGGTTCGGGTACCCCGCAGGGGTGATTTACTCAGCCGCCCGGACTTCCCCCAGCACCGAGTCCGTGAACACCGGCCACGCCTCCACCGCCCAGGGCCCGAACGCCCGGTCGGCCAGTGCGACGCAGGCGACCCCCGCGTCCGGGTCGACCCACAGGAACGTCCCGGCCTGGCCGAAGTGACCGAAGGTGCGCGGCGAGGAGGAACTCCCCGTCCAGTGCGGGGACTTGGCGGAGCGGATCTCGAAGCCGAGGCCCCAGTCGTTGGGGCTCTGGTGGCCGTAGCCGGGCAACACGCCCTTGGTGCCGGGGTATTGGACGGTCATGGCGTCCAACACCGTGCGGGGGTCCAGGAGTCGGGGTGCCTGGACTTCGGCGGCGAAGCGCAGGAGGTCGGCGAGCGTCGAGACGCCGTCCTTCGCGGGCGAGCCGTCCAGCGTCGTCGCCGTCATGCCCAGCGGCTCGAACACCGCCTGGCGGAGGTACTCCGGGAAGGGGATGTCCGTGGACTTCGCGATGTGGTCGCCGAGTTGCTCGAAACCGGCGTTGGAGTAGAGGCGGCGCTCACCCGGCGGAGCCATGACGCGGTGTTCGTCGAAGGCGAGGCCGGAGGTGTGGGCGAGGAGGTGGCGGACGGTGGCGCCGGGCGGTCCCGCGGGTTCGTCGAGGTCGACCGCGCCCTCCTCGTACGCGACGAGGGCGGCGTACGCGGCGAGCGGCTTGGTCACCGAGGCGAGGCGGAAGCGGTGGCCGGCCGGGCCGTGGGTGCCGAGGACGGTGCCGTCGGCGCGGATCACGCCCGCGGCGGCGGTGGGGACCGGCCAGTTCTCGGTCTGGGTGAGGCTGCTCAGCGACATACGGCGAGCCTACCTTCGGCATTCTTTACCGGTTCCGCTTGCTTCGAGCCCACTCCAAGGCCATAGCGTGGACGTATGACGGTGATGCAGACCTCGCCCCTGACCATCGAAACGCTCGCCCCCACCGACGTCTGCGCAGCCCCGCCGCCGCCCCATCCCCGGCCCGACGGGCAGGACAGCTACACGATCAGCGAGGTCGTCGCGCTCACCGGCCTCACGGCCCACACGCTGCGCTGGTACGAGCGGATCGGGCTGCTGGACCACGTGGACCGTTCGCACACCGGTCAGCGGCGCTACTGCAACCGCGACCTGGACTGGCTGGACTTCGTGGGCAAGCTGCGCCTGACGGGGATGCCGGTCGCGGACATGGTCCGGTACGCGGAGCTGGCGCGGGAGGGCGAGGGGACGTTCGACGAGCGCCGGGAGCTGCTGGAGTCGACGCGCAGGGACGTCCAGGCGCGGATCAGTGAGCTGAACGGCACGCTGG
Source organism: Streptomyces sp. S6 (assembly GCF_054880855.1). Taxonomy (NCBI): domain Bacteria; kingdom Bacillati; phylum Actinomycetota; class Actinomycetes; order Kitasatosporales; family Streptomycetaceae; genus Streptomyces; species Streptomyces sp. S6. Next base: position 5,762 of record NZ_JBTYMC010000070.1, read on the forward strand.
CGGTGCTGAACCGGAAGATCCAGTTCTACAGCTCGTAGCGCCGCTACAGCTCCGCCAGCAGCTCCGCCTTCTTCACGGAGAACTCCTCGTCCGTGACCAGCCCGGCCGCGTGCAGCTCCCCCAGGTGCCGGATCCGCTCGGCGACGTCGGCGGGGTCGCGGCGGGCCGGGACGGACAGGACGGCCGGCCCCTTCTGCCCGCGCACGGCCGCGAGGACCGCGGCGGCGAAGGGGAGGGACTCGTGGACGGGCCCGTACCCGAGGCCGAAGACGACGGCGGCGGGGTCCTGGTCGGGCTGTGCGGACGTGACCTCTCCCCGCAGGACCCGCAGGTGCCCCTCGAACACCTCCGGCGAGCGCCACTCCACCCCGGTCAGCTCGGAGACGGCGAAGCTCTGGTCGCCCGCCTTCCACTTCGCGGAGGACGCGCCGGTCCAGAACCAGCGGAAGCGGACGGTCTTCCCGTCGAAGGACGCCTTCGCGTCGTACGCCTTGAAGGAGAGCGGGACCTCGGGGGCGTCGACGAGGAACCGTTCCGCCGGACCGGCGCCGGCGTGGGTCAGCAGGCCGCGCAGCTCGTCCGCGTAGTACTCGGCGAGCGCGTCCCGCTCGGCGGGCAGGACCAGCCGGTAGGGGTCGGAGCCCTCCTTGAGCTGGCCGTCGGCCGCGGCGAGCAGCGGGTCGGCGCCCTCGCGCAGCACGAGCCGCAGGACGACCGTCCCGCGCTTGCCGGGGGCCAGCGACACGCCCTCGACCGCCGCGAGGGGGACCCGGCGCTCCCCGAGCGCCGAGAGCAGCTTCGGCGCGCGCATCCCCCGTTCGTAGCGGATGAGCACGGAGTCGGACCCGAACTCCCAGGCGGCATGCGAACCGGCCAGTACATCACCCATGCGGCTCATCGTATGCGGGACCCGCATCTTCGTCCCCTCCCCGCGCGTACCGCAGTTCCTGCTGTTTCTACGCGCGTCCGGCCGTGGTAGTGCCGGACAAATCCGCCCGGCAGGTCTCGTCATCGTCGGCGCACCGCACCGACTGGTATGCGCCAGTGCCGATCTCGGCGAAGTTGCGCAGGCTGTCCGTGCCGGGCACGAAGTAGCCGCCGTGGCCGTGCGCGAGGTTCGCGGACAGCCGCCTGGCGCCGAACTCCGCCGAGACGGGGTCCTCGCCGTGCCCGAGGCCGCCGAGCTCCAGGTAGGGCACGTCCTGGATCCAGTCGTCCGCGTCCCGCATCGCCCACACGTGGGCGGAGGTGTGCAGGTGGGCCGCCTTCGCCACGCGCATCCCGGGGCTCCCGGCGACGGCTATGTCGACGACCTGGCGGGGCATCGCGTGCGCCGCGACGCCGCAGACGACGGAGCCGTAGCTGTGGCAGAACATCGACACCGGCGTCGCCTCGGGCAGCGCCCGCAGCAGCGCGTTGAGGCGGACGGCGCCGTCCTCGGCGCGCATCGCGGTCGCCGACTCGATGCCGAGCCCAGCGGGGGCGGTGTAGTCGGCCCAGGCTATGACGGCCGTGCGGGTCCGCGGGCCGGCCTCGCGCTCGGCGTCGTACAGCGCCTCGGCCATGCCGACCGGGGCGGTGTATCTGCGGCCCGTCTTCTGGAAGGTGAGGATGTCCGTGTCGACCCCCGGGACGACGACGGAGATCCGCGCGGCCGTCGTCAGGTCGCCGAAGACCTCCGCGGCCCGGCCGCTGCCCTCGGGGTCGAAGGCGAGGATCTGTCGGCCGTCCCTGGCGAGCACCTCGAAGCGGTGCATGCGGCGGGTCGCCTCGGCCTGGCCGTCCTCGCTGAGCCGGCCGTCGTGCGTCCGGGCGCGTTCGACGGCGGCGGCCTCCAGGAGCGCGATGCGGTTGGCCCGGTAGCGGAGCTTGACGGGGGCGCCGTTCATGTTGCCCACGGCCAGCGGGTACGTGTTCGCCAGGGCGTTGCGCTGGGGAGCGGTGAGCGCGGCGAAGAAGCGGGCCAGTCCCGCCGGGGCCTGATCGGGGTCCGGGAGGAGACGGCCGTCCACGAAGCCGTGCCGCCACGCGGCGACGGAGGCTTCGAGCGCGCTGTCGGTGCGGGTGGGGCGCAGGGCCGTCCACCCGGTCGTCGACAGCATCACGAACACGACGGCCAGCGCGAGCAGTGCGCGCCAGACGCCGAGCTGGGGAGAGGGGTCGAAGGAAGTCACTGGGAGGACACACTAGGAGAACGGAAGGGTCTCGGGGGGCTTCAGTGACGGGTATCACGTTTCGATAAAAGTGGGGGTGGGCAACGGTTCGATCAGCTATTTACGCCCCGCTCCCCCACCTCCCGATCTGACACATCGTCAACTACCTACCTGTCAACGAAATTGACGGAACGTCAACGAAATTCCCCTATCAGGGTGACTTCGCTAAAGGTTCCTCGCACACCCTTCGCGGAGCACGTCACAGTGGGTCATGCCCAGGGCTGCGGCGCGCTGCCGGAGGGGGATAGCGCGCCGCGGCCCCGGCCCTGCTCACACGGTCGTGGGGGCGACGGGGGTCATGGCGTCGAGGTCGCGGAGGTGGATCTCGCGTTGTTCGGACGGGATGCCCTTGGCCGCCATGCCTCGCTGGAGCAGTTGCATGGTGACGCCGGGCAGTACGGCGGCCTGAGGCCAGATGACGCGTCCGTCGGCGAAGAAGCCGATGTTCGAGATCGATGCCTCGCTGATCCGGCCGTGGCGGTCGGTGAACAGGGTGTCGTCGTATCCGGCGAGCACCGCCTGGCGTCGGTGGAGAACGAGGCCGAAGGTTCCGGCGTGTTTGACGTGGGGCAGATCCCGCTCGTACTCCACGGTCCGCAGCCGCACGGGTGAGGTCTGTGCCGTGAGGGGGGCGCTCGTCGTCACGGCCAGGTCCGGCCGCACGTCCTCGCCGCGCAGTACGGCGTCCTGGTGGCGGCTGAAGACGGTCACGCGGACTGTCACCGCGTCCGGGGAGGCGAGGAGGGCGTGCCGGACGCAGGAGCGCACCCGGTCGTCGTCCAGGGGTGATCCGAAGACTTCGCGTGCGCTGTCGTGCAGCCGCTTCAGGTGCAGGTCCAGGCCCCGGACCGCTCGCCCCCGCGCCTGCATCGAGGTGAAGTGCGCGTAGGTGGCCCGCGCAAGGGCCTTCAGGTCTTCGCTGTCCGCTTCGGCGCCGTTGACTTCCACCCGGTCGATGACGACCCCTCCCTCATCCGTGACTCCCCATCTCCCACATCAGCACCTCAGCCGCACCCCCCACCGCGACCAGCTCCAACTCCCCTTCCCCGGAAGCCCGCAGCGCGTCTCCGGCCCCCAACTCGGTCTCCCCCACCCGCACGCGCCCCCGTACGACGTGGACGTATCCGGACTTCGCCTCCGGGACGGCCGTCCGTTCGTTCGGGGACAGGCGGCGGACGTGGAGCATGGCGCCGGCGGTGACGACGGCGTAGGGGGTGGAGTCGGCGATGCCGTGGACGATGTCGTAGGAGGGGACGCCGCCGGGTTCGAGGGGGGCGAGCCACATCTGGAGGAAGGTGAGGGGGGTGTCGGGGGAGGCGTTGTGTTCGGTGTGGCGGATGCCGGCCGCGGCGGAGAGGTGCTGGACGTCGCCGGGGCGGACGATCGTTTCGTGGCCGGTGGAGTCCCGGTGGGTCAGTTCGCCGGAGACGACCCAGGTGACGATCTCGGTGTGGGAGTGGGGGTGTTCGGCGAACCCGGCGCCGGGGGCGAGGTGTTCCTCGTTGCAGGCGATGAGCGCGCCGAAGCGGAGGTTGCCGGGGTCGTAGTGCGGGCCGAAGGAAAAAGAGTGCAAAGTCTCGATGCCCTGCCCGGCGTCGCCGCCCCGGTACCGCGTGTCCCCGCGCCGCACGTCCATCACCTCACCAAGGTATCCCCAGGCCCCGTCGACCCGCCCGGATGAGGCACCCTAGTCCCGTGCCCGAACCGAGACCCACCACCCCGCCGCCCGCCGCTGCGGCCCACCCGCACCTCGCCACGCTGAAACGGCTGGAGAAGTCGTCCGGATCGCTGGCCGCGCAGGCCATCACGAGGATGGACGAGAGCCTGCCGTGGTACCGGGCCATGCCTCCGGAGAACCGTTCCTGGATCGGCCTGGTCGCCCAGGCGGGCATCGCGGCGTTCACGGAGTGGTTCCGGCAGCCGGACGCCCCGCAGGCGATCTCGACGGACGTCTTCGGCACGGCCCCGCGCGAGCTGACCCGGGCGATCACGCTGCGGCAGACGGTCGAGATGGTCCGGACGACGATCGAGGTCATGGAGTCCGCGATCGACGAGGTCGCGGCGCCCGGCGACGAGGGGGTGTTGCGGGAGGCGCTGCTGGTGTACGCGCGGGAGATCGCGTTCGCGACCGCGCAGGTGTACGCCCAGGCCGCCGAGGCACGGGGTGCCTGGGACGCGCGGCTGGAGTCGCTCGTGGTGAACGCGGTGCTGAGCGGCGAGGCCGACGAGGGTGCCGTGTCCCGCGCGGCGGCGCTGGGCTGGAACGCCCCGGAGCACGTGTGCGTCGTCCTGGGCCGGGCTCCGGAAGGTGACTCGGAGTTGACGGTGGAGGCGATCCGGCGTGCTTCCCGGCACGCCAAACTCCAGGTGCTGACGGGCGTGTTGGGCACCCGTCTCGTCGTCATCGCGGGAGGCAGCGACAACCCCCTCGCCGTCGCCAAGTCGCTGATCGGTCCGTTCGCGGCCGGGCCGGTGGTCGCCGGGCCCGTCGTGCCGGACCTGCTGACGGCGACCCGCTCCGCGCAGGCGGCGGCGGCCGGGCTGAAGGCGTGTTCGGCCTGGCAGGACGCTCCTCGGCCGGTCCTGGCGGACGATTTGCTCCCGGAACGCGCTATCGCGGGCGATCCCACCGCTCGCGGTCAGTTGGTGGAGGAGATCTACAGACCATTGGAGGAGGCCGGTTCCGCGCTGCTGGAAACACTCTCCGTATATCTGGAGCAGGCCAGCAGTCTCGAAGGCGCGGCCCGGATGCTCTTCGTCCATCCGAACACCGTGCGCTACCGGCTCCGACGTGTGACTGACGTCACCGGATGGTCACCCTCCGATGTACGCTCGGCCTTTACTCTGCGGATCGCACTGATCCTGGGACGCCTGGCCGACGGAGATCTCCAGACCTAGGCTTTTGTAGGGGTTCCACAAAACCCCTTGCTGTTCTTCGTCCCTGTCCCCACGGGCGGCCGTGGCCGTCCCCAAGAGAGAGTGTGAGAGTGCTCGTACTCGTCGCTCCCGGCCAGGGCGCCCAGACGCCCGGCTTCCTGACCCCCTGGCTCGACCTCCCCGGTGTCGAGGACCGCCTCCGTGCGTGGTCCGACGTCATCGGGCTCGACCTGGTGCACTACGGCACGAACGCCGACGCGGACGAGATCCGTGACACCTCGGTCGCCCAGCCGCTGCTGGTCGCCGCCGGGATCGTCTCCGGCGCGGCACTGGGTGCCATCGCACCCGGCGCGGTCGCCGGACACAGTGTCGGTGAGCTGACCGCCGCCGCGTGGGCGGGTGTCCTCACCCCCGAGGACGCGCTCTCCCTCGTCCGCAGGCGCGGTGTCGCGATGGCCGAGGCCGCCGCCGTCACGCGGACGGGCATGGCGGCGCTGCTCGGGGGCGACCCCGCGACGACCGTCCCGCATCTGGAGAAGCTGGGGCTGACCCCGGCGAACATCAACGGCGCGGGCCAGGTCGTCGCCGCCGGCACCGCCGAGCAGCTCGCGGCGCTGGCCGAGGAGAAGCCGGAGGGTGTCCGCAAGGTCGTCGCCCTCAAGGTCGCGGGCGCCTTCCACACGCATCACATGGCCCCGGCGGTGTCGGTCCTCCAGGAGGCCGCCGCCGGTCTCTCCCCGGCCGACCCCGAGGTCACCTACGTCTCCAACAAGGACGGCGAGGCCGTCGCGACCGGCGCCGAGGTGCTCAGCCGCCTCGTCGGCCAGGTCGCGAACCCGGTCCGCTGGGACCTGTGCATGGAGACGTTCGAGAAGCTGGGCGCCACCGCGATCATCGAGGCCGCGCCCGGCGGCACCCTCGTCGGGCTCGCCAAGCGCGCCCTGCCCGATGTGCCGAGACTGGCCCTGAAGACCCCCGACGACCTCGACGCGGCCCGCGAACTGATCGCGGAACACGGCGCCTGAGAGGAGATCCCGATGGCGAAGATCAAGCCCGGCAAGGGTCATCCGTACGCGCGCATCCTCGGGGTGGGCGGCTACCGCCCGACCCGCGTCGTCCCCAACGAGGTCATTCTGGAGACGATCGACTCGTCCGACGAATGGATCCGCTCCCGGTCCGGCATCGAGACCCGGCACTGGGCGAACGCCGAGGAGACCGTCGCCGCGATGTCGGTGGAGGCGTCCGGCAAGGCGATCGCGGACGCGGGTATCACGGCCGAGCAGATCGGCGCGGTCGTCGTCTCGACCGTCTCGCACTTCAAGCAGACCCCGGCCGTCGCGACGGAGATCGCCGACAAGCTGGGTACGGCGAAGGCCGCCGCGTTCGACATCTCGGCGGGCTGCGCCGGCTTCGGCTACGGCCTGACCCTGGCCAAGGGCATGATCGTCGAGGGCAGCGCCGAATACGTGCTGGTCATCGGCGTGGAGCGGCTCTCCGACCTGACCGACCTGGAGGACCGCGCGACGGCCTTCCTGTTCGGTGACGGCGCCGGAGCGGTCGTCGTCGGCCCCTCGAAGGAGCCGGCGATCGGGCCGACGGTGTGGGGTTCGGAGGGCGACAAGTCCGAGACGATCCGGCAGACCGTGCCGTGGACGGACTACCGGGACGGCGTCGTCGAGAAGTTCCCCGCCATCGCGCAGGAGGGCCAGGCGGTCTTCCGCTGGGCCGTCTTCGAGATGGCCAAGGTCGCCCAGCAGGCGCTGGACGCGGCCGGCATCACGGCGAGCGACCTCGACGTCTTCATCCCCCACCAGGCCAACGAGCGGATCATCGACTCGATGGTGAAGACGCTGAAGCTGCCGGAGCACGTCACGGTCGCGCGTGACGTACGCACCACCGGCAACACCTCGGCCGCCTCGATCCCGCTCGCGATGGAGCGGCTCCTGGCGACCGGGGAGGCGAAGAGCGGCGACACGGCGCTCGTCATCGGATTCGGGGCGGGTCTCGTGTACGCGGCGACGGTCGTTACCCTCCCCTAGGCACTCCGTTGCCGGATCACGCAGTTCCGCTGCCTGGCCACGGACAGCACAGCCAACCCTCTGGAAAGAAAAGAAGGAGCGCCATCATGGCCGCCACTCAGGAAGAGATCGTCGAAGGTCTCGCGGAGATCGTGAACGAGATCGCCGGCATCCCGGTTGAGGACGTCCAGCTGGACAAGTCCTTCACCGACGACCTGGACGTCGACTCGCTGTCCATGGTCGAGGTCGTCGTCGCCGCCGAAGAGCGCTTCGACGTGAAGATCCCGGACGAGGACGTCAAGAACCTCAAGACCGTCGGCGACGCGACGACGTACATCCTGGAGCACCAGGGCTGATCCCCGCCCTGGGCTTCGAGCCTGTGGGGTGATCTGCCCCGCCACCCGGCGGTGGCGCCGTTTCATCCTCGAAATTCCGTAGGAGAGAGAATTCCCGTGAGCCCGACCAATCGCACCGTGGTCGTCACCGGTATCGGCGCAACCACACCGCTGGGTGGCGACGCAGCATCGACCTGGGAGGGTCTGATCACCGGCCGGTCCGGTGCCAAGGCCCTCACCGAGGAGTGGGCGGCCGACCAGGCCGTCCGCATCGCGGCCCGTGCGGCGGTGGACCCTTCCGAGGTGCTCCCCCGCCCGCAGGCCCGCAAGCTGGACCGCTCGGCGCAGTTCGCGCTGATCGCGGCCCAGGAGGCCTGGGCGGACGCCGGTTTCACCGCGCGCGCCGGCGAGGACACCTCCGTCAACCCCGACCGGCTCGGCGCGGTCATCGCCTCCGGCATCGGCGGTGTGACGACCCTGCTGGACCAGTACGACGTGCTGAAGGACAAGGGCGTGCGCCGGGTCTCCCCGCACACCGTCCCGATGCTGATGCCCAACAGCCCCTCCGCCAACGTGGGTCTGCTCGTCGGCGCGCGCGCCGGTGTGCACACCCCGGTCTCCGCCTGCGCGTCGGGCGCCGAGGCCATCGGCTACGCCGTCGAGATGATCCGCACCGGCCGCGCCGACGTCGTCATCGCCGGTGGCACGGAGGCGGCCATCCACCCGCTGCCGATCGCCGCGTTCGGCAACATGATGGCGATGTCCAAGAACAACGACGACCCGCAGGGCGCGTCCCGTCCGTACGACACGGCGCGTGACGGCTTCGTGATGGGTGAGGGCTCCGGCGTGATCGTCCTGGAGTCCGCCGAGCACGCCGCCGCGCGTGGCGCCCGCGTGTACGCGGAGGCCGTCGGCCAGGGCATCTCGGCCGACGCGCACGACATCGTGCAGCCGGAGCCGGAGGGGCGTGGCATCGCCGCCGCGCTGAACCACCTGATGGCCTCCACCGACCTCGACCCGGCGGAGATCGTGCACGTCAACGCGCACGCGACCTCCACGCCCGCGGGTGACGTCGCCGAACTGAAGGCGCTGCGCAAGGTGTTCGGGGACCACGCCGACCATTTCGCCGTCTCCGCGACGAAGTCGATGACCGGTCACCTCCTGGGCGGCGCCGGCGGTGTCGAGTCGGTCGCGACCGTTCTCGCGCTGTACCACCGGATCGCGCCGCCGACCATCAACGTCGACAACCTCGACCCGGAGGCGGAGGCCGCCGCGGACGTCGTCCGCGGAGAGGCCCGCAAGCTGCCGGTGGAGGGGCGTATCGCCGCGCTCAACGACTCGTTCGGGTTCGGCGGGCACAACGTGGTGCTGGCGTTCCGGACGGTCTGAGAGGGCTTCACAGCACGTTGAAGGGCCCCACCTGAAAAGGTGGGGCCCTTCCTTTTCCGTTCACACCACCTGGTGCAGCCAGCGCACCGGTGCGCCCTCCCCGGCGTACCGGAACGGCTCCAGCTCGTCGTCCCACGGCTTGCCGAGGAGTTTGGTGATCTCGGCCTCGATGTCGGTCTCCCCGCGCTGGGAGCGGAGCAGGGCGGCGCGCAGCCGGTCCTCGGGGATCAGGATGTCGCCGTGGATGCCGGTGACGGCGTGGAAGATGCCCAGGTCCGGCGTGCAGCTGTAGCGCTCGCCCTCGGCGCTCGCGCAGGGCTCGGCGGTGACCTCGAAGCGCAGCATCTGCCAGCCCCGCAGCGCGGAGGCGAGCTTGGAGGCGGTGCCCGCCTGGCCCTTGAAGGAGAACTCGGAGCGCCAGGTGCCGGGCGCGGCGGGCTGCCTGATCCAGTCGAGGTTGACGCGCGTACCGAGCACCCCGGCGATGGCCCACTCGACGTGCGGGCACAGCGCGCGCGGCGCGGAGTGCACGTACAGAACTCCACGTGTCGTCACCGGGACCTCCGGACAGAGCGGGACATCTTGCAGGGCTGGCTGAGCGGCGGCGTCGGTGCAGCCACGTTGATGGCGAGGCTACCGTGCGACGGGGTGAGGAGTGTGACGTACCGTCGGTCCAGGTGCCCCGAAAGGCCCGCCATTCACTCGGCAGGACGCTTGTACGGGTGGGGAACGTTCCGGGGATCACGTCTGGAAACGGTGAAGATCTGTCCGGAAGCCGGTTCGGGAACTCGGCTGCGTTGTACTGGGTGCGGGGGTTTGCGGCCGGACGACCGAAGGGGCCAGTCGAGCATGGTGACGACGCGAGGGCGGGGGGTGCTCGCCGCGGTGACGGCGGGGTTGTCGCTGGCGGTGGCGGGGTGCACGGGCGTCGGCGGAGGCGACGGCGGCGGCGGGACGACGTCGACGCGCGCGGCGCCGAAGCCGTCACCCCCGGTGTGGAACGTGCGCCCGGCGTCGGTGGCGGCCGTCGGGGACTCCATCACGCGCGGGTTCGACGCGTGCGGGGTCCTGAAGGACTGCCCGGAGGTGTCGTGGGCGACGGGCGACAGCACGGAGGTCGACTCGCTCGCGGTGCGGCTGCTGGGGGCCGCGAAGGCGACGACGCACAGCTGGAACTACGCGAGGACCGGCGCGCTGATGGCGGATCTCCCGGGCCAGATGGCCCAGGCGGGGACCCGGCAGCCGGGGCTGGTGACGGTGATGGCGGGGGCGAACGACGCCTGCCGTGACTCGGTCGGGCAGATGACGCCGGTCGGGACGTTCCGCACGTCCTTCGAGCAGTCCCTCGCGGCGCTTCGGTCCGTCTCGCCCAAGTCGCAGGTGTACGTGTCGAGCGTGCCGGATCTCAAGCGGCTCTGGTCGGAGGGGAAGAGCAGTCCGCTGGGCAAGGTCGTCTGGAAGCTGGGGATCTGCCCCTCGATGCTGGCCGACGCCGACTCGCTGGATCTGACGGCGACCACCCGGCGGGACTCCGTGCAGGAGCGGGTGCGGGACTACAACTCGGTGCTCAAGGAGGTGTGCGCGAAGGACGTGCGGTGCCGGTTCGACGGCGGGGCCGTGTACGACTACGCGTTCGGGACGGCGCAGTTGAGCCGGTGGGACTGGTTCCATCCGAGCAAGGAGGGGCAGGCGCGGCTGGCGGAGATCGCGTACGCCAAGGTCACGGCGCCGGGGGCGTGAAGGTGGCTGATGGGAAGCCGGGGGCGGTGTCTTAGGGTTTCGCTCATGAGCGAACACTTCGGAACACTTTCCGACGGCACCCCGGTGCACCGCTGGACCCTGGAGCGGGCCGGCACGCGGGTGCGTGTCCTGTCGTACGGCGGGATCGTGCAGTCCGTCGAGGTCCCGGACCGGGACGGGCGGACGGCCGACGTGGTGCTGGGGTTCGCCGACCTGGCGGGCTACCTCGCCCATCCGGAGCCGTTCCTCGGCGCGTTGATCGGCCGGTACGCCAACCGCATCGCGAACGGGCGCTTCACGCTGGACGGCCGTACCTACGAACTGGCCGCCAACAACGCGCCCAACTCCCTGCACGGCGGCCCGCTGGGCTTCGACAAGGTCGTCTGGGACGTCGAGGAGGCCGGTCCGCACGCGATCCGGCTGACCCGGGTCTCCCCGGACGGCGAGGAGGGCTTCCCGGGGCGCCTGGAGGTCTCGGCGACGTATTCCCTCGACGAGTCCGGCGCGCTGCACATCGCGTACGAGGCGAGCACCGACGCAGCCACGGTCGTCAACCTCACGAACCACAGCTACTTCAACCTCGCGGGGTCCTCCGTCGCGACCGGCCACGAACTGCGCGTCGCCGCCTCGCGGTACACCCCCGTCGACGGCACCCTCATCCCCACGGGCGTCCTCGCGGACGTCTCCGGCTCGCGGTTCGACTTCCGTGCGGCCCGCAAGACGGGCGACGGGTACGACCACAACTTCGTGCTGGACAAGGGGGTGACGGCCACGCCCGAGGAGGTCGCCGAGCTGCACGATCCGGCGTCGGGGCGGGTGCTGACGATCTCGACCACCGAGCCCGGGATCCAGGTCTACACCGCCGACCATCTCTCGGAGCCGTTCACCGCGGGCGAGGGGATCGCTCTGGAGACCCAGCACTTTCCGGACTCCCCGAACCGGGCGGACTTTCCGACGACGGTGCTGCGGCCGGGTGCGGTGTATCGGTCGGAGACGGTGTACGGGTTCTCGGCGCGGTAGGGGTGTGTGCGGGGGCTTGTGCGAGTGGGGCTTGTGCGAGTGGGTCTTGTGCGGGGGTCGCCCCGGTCCAGGGGTCAGGGTCCCGGACCGGGGCGGCTTCGAGGGAGAACCCCCCACCAGCACGGTAGCCGGTGTGCGGAGATCTCGCTGTCCCCGGACGATCTACCCCCCTGGATTCCGAACGAACCCTTCACAACTCCCGGGTCGCGCCGTCGTCTTGGAGATCTCCGGGAGCCTTCGGGAGTGCGGCGACGACCTCGATCTCGATCAGCGCCTCCGGGCGGAACAGCCTCGGCACCTCGAACGTCATGCTGGTCGGCGGGGTGCCGGTGAGGAACTCGCCGCGTACGGCGGCGTATTCGGCGAGCCGTGAGATGTCCGTGAGGTACGTCCGGATGTTGATGACGTGCGCCAGTGTCGCGCCGTGCGCCGCCAGCAGCGCGGCGATCGTCTCGAAGACCCCTCTCGACTGTTCGGCGAGGGTCGCGCCCTCGGCTATCTGGCCCGAGAGGTACAACAGGGCGCTCCCGTCGGGGTGTTCGACCCTGGCGACCTGGGAGTAGTAGGGGGAGAGAGGCTGGGGGGCGGTGGCGGGGCTGTCGAGGGTGATGCGCATGCGCCGACGGTAATTTCGCGTCCGGCGATGCGACAAGCGAATGTCCGGCATGGGTGCCATGCGGGATGAGCATGGGTCGGCCGAACTGCCCACCGTCCGGCTGCGGGGTTGCTGGAGAGGGCGGCTTGGGAGATGGTGCGGGCGGTGTGCGTGGATCGAGGGGCGGCGCGGGCGGCTCGGAAAGCGGCGTGAGTGGGCTGGGGGCGTACGAACTCCCGTATCTGCTCGGCGAGTTCCGGTACGCCGTACTCCCCGTCGGCCATCCTCTCGCCGCCGCTCCGGAACTCCGGCTGTACCAACTGGCCGACGTCGACTGGATATCGGGGCGTCCGGGTGCCGAAGGGACCTTGCTGGATGCCGCGTCGAGGCAGAGGTTCCGCCCCCGGGCTGCCCATGTCGTCGGGGAGTGGACGGCCGAACAGGGGTATGTCGCCGCCGGACTCGGGGTCGCGCTGGTGCGGGTCGTGGACGAGGGGGTCCGGCGCGGGGGGTGTACGCGGGGGCGAGCGGTGGTGGGGGCGTGGGAGTCGCTGGGGGCGAGCAGCTCCGTTGAGGGGTGGCGTAGACCACTCCCGGCACGGGATACTTCCGCCGTCCCGGTCACCTCGGCCACCTCAGCCGTCTCGGTCACCCGGCTCCTCGGCCCTCTCGGCCTTCCCGGAAGGAACGGAACCCCCCATGCCCTCCCTCCGCATCCACTTCGGCGCCCTCAGCCTGGCCCTCCTCGCGGGCCTCGCCTCCCCCGTCACCGCGAGCGCGGCACCGGCGTTCGCGCCGACCGTCGAGGAGCAGCGTCTCGATCGCGCGGTTCCGCAGGAGATCCTCGTCCGGTCCGGATTCGACTCCGTGGCACGGGAGTTCGCCCGTGCGCTGGGCTCCGCGCGCGATTACGCGCAGGCGCGGGCCGTCGTCGTCCGCGAGGGGTCCGCGCTGTGGCGGCGGGCGGTGGACCGGGCGCAGGGGCGGGGTCCGGAGGGCGGGGATCTGAGCCGGGGGGACGATCGGCCGTTGTACTGGGCGCGGCTCGGGATGACGCGGGAAGTGCGGGAGTGGGAGCCGCAGTTCGGGCTGAGCTCAGCTCAACGCACGGCCCTGCTGGGCGAGTTGGAGCGCACCTCGCGCGGCCAGACCGACATCCGCTACCCCTCTCCCGCCGACGGCCTCAAGCGGGTCCTCCTCACCGGCTTCGACCCCTTCACCCTCGACCGCGACATCCGTATCTCCAACCCCTCCGGCGCCTCCGCCCTCGCCCTGGACGGCACGGTCGTCCACACCGCCACCGGCCTCGCCCGCATCGAGACGGCCGTCTTCCCGGTCCGCTGGCAGGACTTCGCGGACGGTACGGTCGAACGCGCCCTGCGCCCCCACCTCCCCGCCGTCGACCTCTTCACCACCGTCAGCCAGGGCCGCGTCGGCCGCTTCGACGTCGAACGCACCAACGGTGCCTGGCGCGGCGGCTTCGGTGACAACGAGAACATCGGCCGCACGGAGACCATCCCGGTGCCCGACCCGGCGACCCAGCCGCAGTGGACGACGACGACCCTCCCGTACACGGCGATCGTCACCGCCACGACCGGCCCCTTCCCCGTCTACGACAACACGAGCGTCACGGAGATCCCGGCCGGCGAGACGACCCCGGTGGTCCGCCCGACCGGCCCGACCCCGGGCTCAACCGCCCGAGCCGGCGGCGGCGGTGACTACCTCTCCAACGAAATCGCCTACCGCGCAACCCTGTTGAGAGACCGCCTCGGCCTCCACAACACCCTGCCGGGCGGCCATGTCCACACACCGGTCCTCCAGTTCGGGGCGACGAACACGACGGAGGTGACGGACCCGGAGTTCGTGCGGAACAGGGAGGCGATCGTGGGGCAGGTGAGGGAGATAGTGCGGGTGGCGACGGAGACGAGCTGACAGTTCGGCGGGGTCGAAGTCGACGGCCCGGTTCCAGAGGGCGAGATAGGGGGACGCGGCCCGCTGTGCCTGGAGGGCGACGACTCGGCGCACCGCTTCGGGGACGGCCGGCCGCTCGCGGCGCAGGAGGAGCTGCCGGGCGAGGGTGGCGCGGCCGAGCGCGCGGGCGCCGAGGTCGGTCAAGAGACGCTCACCTCCGTGTCGTCCGAGGCGCCGGCGTCGTCGGCGTCGTCCTTGTGCCGTTCGTCGAGGAGGTGCCGGGTCAGCAGGGTGGCGCCGGCGACCGCGCCCGGCATGAGGAAGACGGCGACGAAGGGGACGAGGAAGGCGATGCCGAGGGGGGTGCCGAAGCCCCAGACGAGCATCTTGCGGGAGCGCAGGAGGGTGAGGCGGGCGCGGAGTTCGACGCCGCGGCGCTGGAGGGCGACGGAGGTCAGCTCTTCGGCGAGGAAGAAGCCGGTGACGAAGAAGCCGATGACGGGGACGACGGTCTGGCCGACGACGGGGAGGAAGCCGAGGGCGAAGAGGAGAAGGCTCCACAGCAGGGCGCGGACAAGCACCCGGACGCTGTCGCGCGCGGAGACGAGGAGGTCGCGCCAGAGGGGCAGGCCGGACTCGGGGGCGGTGCCGTCGGGCGAGACGTCCCGGTCGACGCTCTCGGAGAGGCTCTCGTAGAACGGCTGGCCTATGAGCAGCGTGACGGCCGTGAACGTGAGGACCGCGAGGAGGAGGGCGAGGGCGAACAGGACGACCGTGAGGAAGCCGCGGAAGAGGCCCTGCCAGGGGCTGGACCAGCCGTCGGCGAAGGGGGTCGCCCAGGAGACGAGGTCGCCGCCCCACAGGACGAGGGAGGCGAGGGTCGCGATGTACAGGACGAGGGTGATCAGGCCGGGGATCAGCCCGAAGCCGTACTG
The DNA here is from genome assembly GCF_054880855.1 of Streptomyces sp. S6. NCBI lineage: Bacteria > Bacillati > Actinomycetota > Actinomycetes > Kitasatosporales > Streptomycetaceae > Streptomyces > Streptomyces sp. S6. Next base: position 20,795 of record NZ_JBTYMC010000070.1, read on the forward strand.
CCTGCCGTGCTGGGCGGCCCATCGCTGCCCCTGCACCAGATACCCGAAGCCCACCCCAAGATCGCGCATGGGAAAACTCTATCGGCCGCCACTGACAACGCCCTCGGCCTCGCCTTCGTCCCCCCTCTCGCCCTGCTCTCCCCTGCCCAGCATCCGGCTCAGCAGGCCGCGTAGGAGTACCCGCTCGGTCGCGGAGAGTTCCGCGAAGGGTTCGTGGGCGAACTGGAGGGTCTCGCGGAGGTCGCGGGCGACCTGGCGGCCCTCGGGGGTGACGGCGGCGAGCTTGACGCGGCGGTCGGCGGGGGCGGGCCGGCGCTCGACGAGGCCGCGGGCCTCCAGGCGGTCGACTATCCCCGTCACGTTCGACGGCTCGCACTTCAGGCGCTCGGCGATCTTGCGCATGGGGAGCGGTTCGAGGGTGAGGAGCGTGAGGAGGCGTGCCTGCGCGCCGGTGAGGGAGTGGGCTGTGGCGGCGGTGTCGTAGTCGTCGTGGAAACGGGCCACGACCTCGCCGATGAGATCGATGACTTCCACGGTGAGGGGGTCGTAGCGGCGGGTGTTCTCTGTGGCCATGCCCACCACACTACCCCGATACTTGACAACATGAAATATCCAGGTGCATGGTTGTTTCAGGCAGTGAAGTAAATGCTCGTGAAGTGAACGCGATGGAAGGGTCCCCCCATGCTCAACCGTGAATGGCACCTGCTCAGCCGTCCCGTCGGCTGGCCGAAGACCGAGGACTTCGCCCTGGTCGAGGCGGAGGTCAGCCAGCCCGGTGAGGGTCAGGTCCTGGTCCGCAACAAGTACCTCTCGGTGGACCCGTACATGCGTGGGCGCATGAGCGCCGCGAAGTCGTACGTCGCGCCGTTCGAGCTGGGCAAGGTCATGCAGGGCGGTGCGGTCGGCGAGGTGATCGAGTCGAACGCCGAGGGCATAGCCCCCGGTGACCACGTCCTGCACTTCGGCGGCTGGCGCGAGTACGCGACGTTCGACGCGCAGCAGGCCGTGAAGGTCGACGCCGACGCGGCCCCGCTGTCGACGTACCTCGGTGTCCTCGGCATGACCGGCCTCACCGCGTACGCCGGTCTGCTGCGCACCGCCGCCTTCAAGGAGGGCGACTCCGTCTTCGTCTCCGGCGCCGCCGGGGCCGTCGGCAGCCAGGTCGGGCAGATCGCCAAGCTCAAGGGCGCCTCCCGGGTCATCGGCTCCGCCGGGTCGGACGACAAGGTGAAGCTCCTCGTCGAGGAGTACGGCTTCGACGCCGCGTTCAACTACAAGACCGGCAAGGTCTCCGAGCTGCTCGCCGAGGCCGCGCCCGACGGTGTGGACGTCTACTTCGACAACGTCGGCGGGGACCACCTGGAGGCCGCGATCGCCTCTCTCAACCCGGGTGGCCGGATCGCCGTCTGCGGCATGATCTCGATCTACAACAACACCGAGCCGGCGCCCGGCCCGCGCAACCTCGCCCGGCTGATCCAGACGCGCGGCCGGATGGAGGGCTTCCTGGTCAGCGACCACTACGACCTCCAGTCCGAGTTCGTCGCCGAGGTCGCCCCGTGGATCGCCTCGGGCGCCCTGAAGTTCCGCGAGACGGTCACCGAGGGTGTGGAGAACACCCTGGAGGCGTTCCTCGGCGTCCTGCGCGGCGACAGCACCGGCAAGGCGATCGTCAAGATCTGAGCGCCCGCCGCACCTCGTGAAGGCCGCACCCCCTGGACGTGGGGTGCGGCCTTCACGCGTCTTCGCGAAGACCCCGCTGGTCCGTACCTTCGCGAGTGATTTCGAGACCCTCTTGTTGCGGTTGAGTCGAACAGGTACATCTCGCCGTACCGATCTGCGGATCTGTCCACAAGTCCAGAGCCGCAGGCGGCAGTCCAGGACCGGCAAGTCCAGAGGAGGTACACGTGCGCACCACGCAAGCCACCCCTGCCAGACCTTTGCTGCTCGCCGCCCTCGCGCTCACCGCGACGGGCTCGCTCCTGCTCACGCCGCACAGCGCGAGCGCCGAGAACGAACCGCTCACCAGGGACCGGGAGTTCACGGCCGGCGCCGCCGACTCCGGGGCGGCCACGGCGAGTCGGGCGCTCACCGCCGCCACCCCCGACCTGGCCGCCGACACCCGCGGCTACCCCCGCAGGCTGACGCTCGCCCCCGACCCCGTGAACCCGGCCGACAGGTCGATCAGGCTGGGTCTCACGCCGTACCACGCGATCGCCCCGAAGCTGAACTCCCTCCAGCGGCTGGGCAGTCGGGTGAGCGTGGAGATCACCGGGCGGTCGGCGGGCGGGCACCGACTCTACCTCGTGACGGTCACCGCGCCGGAGAGCGCGGCGCAGGCCGGTGCGCAGGAGCGGATGCGCCGGATGATCGAGGACGCGCGGGTGTCGTCGGCCCGGCAGGTCCCCGGCTACAAGACGCCGGTGTTCTTCAACAACAACATCCACGGCAACGAGTGGGAGGGCACGGACGCCTCCCTGAAGCTGATCGAGCGCCTCGCGACGGCGAACGACGCCCGCACGAAGGACCTCCTCGCCCACACGCGCCTGTACTTCAACATCACGGCCAACCCGGACGGCCGGATCGCGGGCACCCGCGCCAACGCCAACGGCTTCGACCTGAACCGGGACTTCGTCACCGCCTCGCAGCCCGAGACGCGCGCGATGCGGCAGATCCAGCTCACCAAGCAGCCCGCGGTGATGCTGGACCTGCACGGCTACGTCAACGGCACCCTGATCGAGCCGACGACTCCCCCGCACGGCGAGAACTACGAGTACGACCTGTTCCTGAAGAACACCTACGCGAACGCCCTCGGCATGGAGAAGGCCGTCAACTCCCTGGGCTACGCGCCGGGTCGGGACGGCGTGCAGCCCGCGCAGATCCCGTTCCGCGACCAGACCGAGGGCTGGGACGACTGGCCGCCCATCTTCACCCCGCAGTACGCGGCCTACCACGGCGCGGTCGCCGCGCACACGGTCGAGATCCCGCTCACGGTCAACAACTCGGCCTACGGTCTGCCGGTTGACGAGCTGCGCCGCCGCTCGACGATCAACACCGCTGTCGCGGGCGCCGCGTTGAACGCCACCCTCGACTTCGTCCGCGCCCGCCGCACGGCGCTGATCACCGACCAGATCGAGGTGTTCCGGCGGGGCGCCCGGGGCGCGGCCCAGGTGCCCGTCTCACCGGCAACCGTCCCCGGGGTACCGGGAATCGGCCCGGAGGACGTCTACACGACGACGTTCCCCCGCGCGTACCTGATCCCGGCGGGGACGACGGCCGCCGCCCGGCTGGTCGACCACCTGATCGCCAACGACGTCCGCGTCACCCGCACGACCGTCGGTTTCGGCCCGTACGGCAAGGGTTCCTACCTCGTCGACATGCACCAGCCCAAACGCGGCCTGGCGAACGTCCTGTTGGCGGACGGTCGTGACATCAGCGGCAAGGTGGCGGCGATGTACGACATCTCGGGCTGGAGCCTGGGCCGGCTGTGGGGCGCGCGGGTCGTCCCGGTCAAGGCCGGACGCCTCCCCGCCGCCCTCGCCATCTCCCGTGCGGCACCGGCGAGTTCGGTCCCCGCCCACGGCAACCTCCGGCTGCGCCTGACCGACCCGAACGCCTACGCGGCCCTCAACTCCCTGCTGGCACGGGGTGTTTCGGTACGACGGGACGGTGCGACGAGTGTCGTCGTCCCGGCGTCCGCGCGCCGTGCGGCACTCTCCGTCGCCCGCGCGCAGAACGTCGCCTTCACGTCGACGCCGTTCACGGGGACGGCTCCGCTGCACCGCGTCCGGGTCGCGGCGGCCGTCACCGCCGGGGAGCTGTTCGCGCTGCGGGAGATGGGCTTCGAGGTGACGCCGGTCTCCACCGAGGTGCTGAACGCCGGGTTCGACTGGGGTTCCGCGGACGTGCTGTTCGCGTCGGCGGGGCTCGACCGAGGGCAGCTGAACGCGGGGGCGCGGGGTGCGCTGGACGCCTTCCTCGCCGGGCACGGGCTGGTCGGGCGGGGGGTGGTCGGGGCCGAGGTGGGGGTCGGGGCCGGGCTGCTCGCCGTGACCGCCGTCGAGGGCAACGGAGACGCCAACGGGGTGGTGCGGACGGTGAGTTCAGGGTCGGCGCCGGGGTACGGGTTCGTGTACGCGCCGGTCTGGTTCACCAAGCTCGGGGCCGGGGTGCGGGTCGAGGAGTCGTACGCCGCGGGGAATCCGCTCGTCGCCGGGCACTGGCGTCCGCTGGCCGACGGCACGGGCGGGCCCGCCGCAGCGGCCGGGCAGCCGTCGGTCGTCAGCGGGCCGCATGCCGTCCTGTTCGGCACGGAACCCCTCTTCAGGGATCACCCGAAAGGGGAATTCCCCCAGGTCGCACAGGCTTTGTTCACCATGGCACACGCAAGCAGCGGTCTGGTTGAGGAGAGCGGATGACCCTGGAGATCCACGGCACCGTCGCGGACGGATTCGACGCCGTACGGGAGGAGTTCGCCGCGTTCGTGGCGACCGAACGGCCCGACTACGAGGGCCAGTTGTGCGCCTGGGCGGACGGCCGCAGAGTGGTCGACCTGTGGGCCGGCGAGGAGACCTCGGCCGACTCCCTGTTCGGGGTGTTCTCGTCGACCAAGGGCGCGGCCCATCTGGTCGTCGCGCTCCTCGTCCAGGACGGCACGCTGGAGCTGGACCGCAAAGTCACCTACTACTGGCCGGAGTTCGCGGCCGAGGGCAAGGGCCAGCTCACACTGCGGGACCTGGTCACCCACCGGGCAGGGGTGGTCGGGCTGGACGCCGGGTTCTCCGAGGCCGAGACGGCGGACGACCGGCTGATGGCCGAACGCCTCGCCGACCAGCGGCCGTTCTGGCGGCCCGGGACCGCGTTCGGCTACCACGCCCTGGTGATCGGCGCGTTGACCGGCGAGGTGGTGCGCAGGGCCACCGGCCGCAGTCTCCAGGAGGTGTACGAGGACCGGGTGCGGGCGCCGTACGGGCTCGACTTCTTCCTCGGACTGCCGGCCGCGCTGGAGCCTCGGTTCCGGTCCGTGCAGCCGATGCTGCCGACCCCCAAGCAGCAGGCCGAGCTCGACTCCGTGCCGCACGATCCGCACTCCCTGCCGTCCATCGCGTTCAACACCCATGTGCCGGACCCCGGGGACCTCGTCTCGTACGGCAACTCCCGTGCCGTGCGCGCGAAGGGGCCCGCCTCCGCGGGCGGGGTGGCGAGTGCGCGGGGGCTCGCCGGGATGTACGCGGCGGTGATCTCCGAGGTGGACGGGCGGCCTCCGCTGCTGAAGCCGGACATGATCGCCGAGGTCGGGCAGATCCACTCCACCGGGTACGACCTCGTCGCGCGGACGCACAAATCCTTCGGGCTCGGGTTCCAGGCGACCGCCGACTCCGTGTACCCGTTCCTCGGCGCCGGGACCTTCGGGCACAGCGGCGCCGCGGGTTCCCAGGCGTTCGCCGATCCCCGTGCCGGGTTCGCCTACGGGTACACCCGGCGGCGGATGGCGTTCCCGGGCGGGGCGGCGCCGGAGAACGAGCGGCTGGTGCGGGCCGTGCACGAGGCGGTGCTGGCGCGGTGAAGGGGCGCGATGTGGAGCGCCCTGGAGTGAGGCGGGCGGCGTGAGGCGGGCCGGTCGCTGAACTCGCGTGGGCCGTACCCCGGCGTCCCGGGGTACGGCCCACGTGTGTCCCCCCGGAGGGTTACGTGCACCACCACAGGAATCGGTTGCAGGTTTCCGACGGTGACGGCTTGGGAGAGGGTGCCGGGGGCGGTGGGTCGGCCGCCGGGGTCGTGGGGTCGGGGTCCGTGGGGGTGGAGCCCGTAGGGGTGGTGGGGGCCGGGTCGGCGGGGGTGGTGCCGGGGGCCGTCTTCGAGGGCGAGGGGGAGGTGCCGTCCGACGCGGAGGGGGAGGCGGAGGAGGACGGGGAGGCCGAGGCGCCGGGGTCGGGCTTCGCGGTCAACGTCGCTCCAGGGCACGGTCGGTGAGGGCACCGGCGAGACCGGTGTAACGGGCGGGATCGGTGAGGTCCGAGAGGTCGAGGTCCTTCAACTCGGGCTCCTCGGC
>NZ_JBTYMC010000071.1:0-26724 GCF_054880855.1 Streptomyces sp. S6
CGGTGAGGGTCTCGCGGGTGAGCTGGGGGAGGGCGTAGGCGTTGATGCGCTGATCGTGGGGGCTGCTGTCGGGGTGGGCGAGGACGGTGACGTCCGTGATGTGGCCGCCGTTGAGAGTGACACGGACCTGAACGGGGCCGTAGCGGGTCGGTATGGAGCGGCCGGTGGCCGTGCCTGTGGCGGTGGCTGGGAGGGGAGCGGTGCCGGACGCGGTGATGCTCGGTTCCGTGTGGGGTTTCAGGGACAGGAGCAGGACCACTCCGGAGACGGTCGCCGCGCTCGTCAGCACCACGCGGCGCAGGGGGTGGCGTTTCCTCAGGGGGTGCACGGGGGCCTCACAGTTCGAACGACTCGTGGTGGATGCGGGGGTCGGGGACTCCGGCGGCGCGCAGTGCCTCGTACATGGCCTGCGCGAAACCGTGCGGCCCGCACAGGTACACGTCGTGGTCGGCCAGGGCGGGCACGGCCGCGCTCAGGGCGGGCGCCGAGAGGTCGGGGCGGCGCCCGTCAGGGCTGTCGAGCGCGTACAGGATGTGCGCGCCGCGTCGGCGGGCGATCTCCTCCAGCTCGTCCCGCAGCGCCAGGTCCTCGGCCGTGCGGGCGCGGTAGAGGAGGGTGACCTCGCCGGGCAGCGTCTCGAAGAGGGCGCGCAGGGGGGTGATGCCGACGCCGCCCGCGACGAGCAGGGACCTGTGCGAGGCGGCCCGGTCGGCCGTCAGCGCCCCGTACGGGCCCTCCACCCACACGCGGGTGCCCGGCCGCAGGCGGGTCACGGCGCCGCTGTGGTCGCCGAGCGCCTTGACGGTGATCCGCAGCAGCTCCGGGCTCGGCGGCGCGGACAGCGAGTACGGCGTGGAGGTCCAGCCGAGGCCCGCGCCGAGGAACCTCCAGCGCAGGAACTGCCCCGGCAGCGCCCCCAGTTCGGCCAGCCGCCGCCCCCGCACCACGACGGAGTGCACGCCCGGCGCCTCCGCGCGCACCGAGTCGACGCGCAGCCGGTGGCGCAGGTTGAGCCGCATTGGGGCGAGGATCCGGAACCACACCACGAGGGCCGCGACACCCCCGTACAGCACATACCAGGCGACCTGCGCGGGGAGGTTGCCGACGAAGTCGGCGCCCAGCGCGAGCTGGTGGCCGAAGGAGAGGAACACCGCTGCATAGGTCAGCAGGTGCGTGAAGTACCAGAACTCGTGGCCGACCCGCCGCCGCACCGCCCGCGCCGAGATCACCCCGACCCCGACCAGCACGGCCGCACCGGCGGTCGCCTTCAGCATCTCCGGGTAGCCCAGGACCACCGAGAGCGTCTCCTGCACGATCGAGGTGCCGTCCTGTGCGGCGTACCCCAGCAGGATCAGCGCCACGTGGGCCACCAGCAGACAGACGGTGAGACGCCCCGCCATCGCGTGCCACCGCGACACCCGGTCCGTCCCCACCCGCCGCTCCAGCAGCGGGACCCGCGCCATCAGACCGACGAGCACGGCACAGCCGTACCCGCACAGCAGCCCCGCGATCCGCCCGGCGCCCGTCACCCAGCCGGCCGTCCCGACGACCGCGCCGGTGTCGTGCCACCACAGCGCGAGGACGGCGACCGCCCCGCCCCACAGGAGGGCGAGGAGGGGCCCGGCGGGGGAGCGCCGGGGTATGGGCGCCGCCGGGGCGGCCCTGTGCTGTGCGTACACCGTCGTCATCCGTGTGTCCTTCCGCTGGTGGTCCGTCCCGGCCGATCCTGACGGCCCGACCTCTGTGTCTCCTCTCAGCCGACGGCATACGGCCCAGTGCACGACCGGGCCGGGGCTGGTGTTCTGGGGCCGCACACCCGCTTGGGCCGGGCCCCGCATTCATAGGGAACTCAGAGGCGGTACCGACGGCGCAGCCCGCGCGCAGGGCGCATCCTGGAGTCGAGATGAACGCTTCACGACCCCGGGGCCCGCGCCGCCCCGCCCTGACCCGGACCGACGGCACCCCGCTGCGGGTCCTCGTCGTCGACGACGACCCCGACCTCGCGGAGGTGCTCAGCGGCGCCCTGCGCTACGAGGGCTGGGAGGTGCGCACGGCGGGCGACGGTACCTCCGCCGCCGCTCAGGCCCGCGCGCTGCTGCCGGACGCCGTCGTCCTCGACGTCATGCTCCCCGACACCGACGGCTTCGCCGTCCTGCGCGACCTGCACACCGTCCGGCCCGACGTGTGCGTGCTGTTCCTGACCGCGCGGGACGCCGTCGAGGACCGCATCGCGGGCATCACGGCGGGCGGGGACGACTACGTGACGAAACCCTTCAGCCTCGACGAGGTCGTCGCCCGGCTGCGCGGACTGCTGCGCCGGGCGGGCATGGCCCGCCAGCGGGAGGACGGACCGCGCCTGACCGTCGGCGACCTCGTCATGGACGAGGAGGCCCGCGAGGTCACCCGCGGCGGCGACCTCGTCGAGCTCTCCCCGACCGAGTTCGCGCTGCTGCGCCTGCTGATGCGCAACCCGCGCCGGGTGCTCAGCAAGGCCCAGATCCTGGACCGCGTCTGGTCGTACGACTTCGGCGGCGAGGCCCACGTCGTCGAGCTGTACATCTCCTACCTGCGCAAGAAGGTCGACGCGGGCCGCCCGCCCATGATCCACACGGTGCGCGGCGCCGGGTACGTCCTCAAACCGGCGGTGTCGTGAGACCGCGCCCGTCCTGGCCGCGCACCCTGCGCGCCCGCCTCACCACCGGCCTCGTCGTCCTGCTCGCGGTCGGCTGCGCGGCGGTGGGTGTCGCCGCCGTGCTGGAACTGGACGGCTTCCTCACCGGCCGCCTCGACCAGCAGTTGCGCGAGACCGGCTCCCGGTTCCCGGCGAGCCTCGAACACGGCGGCGGCGTGCCCTCCGACCACGACGGCGACGAGGACGGCGACACCCGCCTCCAGCCCGCCGGCACCTTCGGTGCCCGGATCCTCGGCGGCACCGTCACCAACGCGGCGGTGGTGACGTCCGGCGGCGGGACCCGCACGGTCACCCTGCGCGAACGGGACCGACGGCGCCTGGCCGCGCTGCCCGTCGACGGCAGGGGACGCACGGTCGGACTCCACCACCTCGGCGACTACCGGGTGCTCCTGGCCAAGGGCCGCGACGGCGACGTCCTGGTCACCGGCCTGCCGACGGAGCCCGTCGAAGCGGCCGTCCACCGCCTGGAACTCGTCGCCGCCGTCGTCTTCGGTGCCGTCCTCGTCGCCGCCGGGGTCGCGGGCGCGCTGTGGGTGCGCTGGTCGCTGAGGCCGCTCAGCAAGGTCGCCGCGACCGCCACCCGGGTCAGTGAACTGCCCCTGGCGGACGGCGAGCTGGAGCGGTGGCCGCGCGTCCCCGAGGCGGATCCGCGCAGCGAGGTCGGCCAGGTGGCCACGGCCTTCGGCGCGATGCTCCGGCACGTCGAGGACGCGCTCACCAAACGCCACGCGAGCGAGGAGCGGCTGCGGAGCTTCGCCGCCGACGCCAGCCACGAACTGCGCACCCCGGTGGCCTCGGTGCGCGGCCACGCCGAACTGGCACTGCTGCACCCCGGACCCGTCCCCCCGAAGGTGACGCGAGCCCTGGAACGCATCGAGGCCGAGGCCTCGCGCATGGGCGAGATGGTCGACGACCTCCTCCTCCTGGCCCGCCTCGACGCGGGCCGACCCCTGGAGCGCCTCCCCGTCGACCTGACCCGCCTCGTCCTGGACGCCGTCACCGACGCACAGGCCGCAGGCCCCGGCCACCGCTGGACGCTCGAACTGCCCGAGGAGCCCGTCACGGTCCCGGGCGACGCCCACCGGCTCCACCAGATCCCCGCCAACCTGCTGGCCAACGCCCGCCTCCACACCCCCGCCGGCACCACGGTCACCGTCTCCCTGGCCACCGACGGCGACACCGCCCGGCTCACGGTCCACGACGACGGCCCCGGCATCCCCGAGGACATCGCACCCCGGGTGTTCGAACGCTTCACCCACGGGGAACGCCGCCGCACCGAGGACGCGCAGGGCGGGACCGGCCTCGGGTTGTCGATCGTGGCGGCGGTGGCGCAGGCGCACGGGGGTGACGTGACCCTGGAGAGCCGGCCGGGGGCGACGACGTTCACGGTGCGGCTTCCTGCCGGTGAGGACGGACAGGGCGGGGGTTCGTGAGGCTCGGGAGGGCTCTGCGGGGAGGCGGGTTCCGCATGGCCAACTCGCCGCGCGGTGTGCGGGATTGACACCCGTGCGCATCCTCCCCAGCATCGATTCCCGACGGCCGATCGTCGGTAGCCGTCGGTAGAGGAGGCGCTCCATGACCGACCAGCACGACGCTCCCCGCACCGCCCTCGTCACCGGAGCCGGATCGCGCCGGGGCATCGGACGCGCCACCGCCCACGCGCTCGCCGCCGACGGCTACCGGATCGCCGTCCTCGACCTGGACGGGAAGGGCGCCGAGGAGACGGCCCACGAGGTCGCGCAGCGGCACGGTGTCGAGACGCTCGCCGTCGCCGCGGACGTCACCGACGCGGACGCCGTCGACGCGGCGGTGACCCGGATCGAGGCCGAACTGCCGCCGCTCGGAGCGCTGGTGAACAACGCGGGGATCACCTCGCCCGTCCCGTTCCTCGACGTCACGTCCGCCGAATGGGACCGCGTCTTCGAGGTGAACGTACGAGGGAGCTTCCTCGTCACCCGGCGGGTCGTCTCGGGCATGGTCGAGCGCGGACACGGGCGGATCGTCTTCCTGTCGTCCGTCTCCGCCGAGCGTGGGGGAGGGGTCTTCGGCGGGGTCGCCTACTCGGCGGCGAAGGCGGCGCTGCTCGGCTTCGCCCGCGCGCTGGCCCGCGAACTCGGCCCCACCGGCGTGACGGCGAACTGCGTCGCCCCCGGCCTCGTCGACACCGACATCACGCAGGGCAGGCTGGACGAGGCCCGCAAGACCGCCATGGCCGCCGAGATCCCCGCCCGCCGCATCGGCACCGTCACGGACGTCGCCGACCTGATCGCCTTCCTGGCCCGGCCGTCCACCAGCTATGTCACAGGGGCCACCTACGACGTGAACGGCGGCTCCCACATCCACTGAACGGGTGCGGTCCTGTGCCGCCGCAGGACCGCACCCACCGCAACTACCCCGCGATCCGGCCCAGTTCGATCCGGGCGAGGTCGGGAGCCCATGCGGTCGCGTTGCCGAAGGCGACCTTGTTGGCGCCCTTCCTCAGCTCGACCGGCACACCGACCGTCCAGTAGTCGGCCGTGCTCCAGGTGTTCTTGAAGGTGACCCGCTGCGGCGCCCCGTCCCCGACCCGGACGTCCGCTGTCCGCGACATGATGTCCGTGTTGTAGGCGTGCCCGTTGTCCCGCCGGTCGTTGTGCGCGTAGTGCACGACCAGCAGATACCGGCCCGGCCTCGGCGCGTCCACCCTGAACTCGGCAGTGCTGCCAGGGCTGTTGCCGAGACTCCCGACGTACGCCCCGCCGGGCGCGTGGACGGAGCCGACGAGCTCGGCGCCGCCCGCGAGGACGGCGTCGGCGGCGCCGTACGCCAGGACGCCCGCCCCGGACCCGTCGCCCGACACGTCGAGCGAACGCACGGCGGCGTGCCCGGACGTCACCGCGATCCGGTTGTTCCCCGCGACCAGGTACAGCCGAAGTGCCTTGCCCGGCACGGCAGTCACCTTCGCGCCGTGCAGCCCGAGTACGACCGGCCCCGAAGCCCTCGGCGCGACCGTGTAGTACCCGTCACGCGGCGCGTACACGTCGAACACCGCCCGGTCGCCCCGCCGCAGCACGAGCGCACCGGTCCCGGTCCCGCCCGACGACGCGTAGTCGAACCCGGGCCGCCCGCTGATGTCCGCGAGTGTCGCCTCGTACGACGCTGTCGGCGCGGCCGTGCGCCGGGTCAGGTCGATGCGGTCGAGGGTGACCTCGGCGTCGCCCTTGGCGAGGGACAACACGTGGGTTCCGGCGGCCAGTCGGAGGGGGAGCTCTTTCTTGGCGCGGTAGGTCCAGTTCTGCGTGGAGGGGTAGGTGACGGTGAGGGGGGCGGCGCCGTCCACGGAGAGTTTCTGTGTCGCGGGGGCGCCGGACTGGTTGCCGTACAGGACCGCCAGGTCGTACGTGCCGTCCTGAGGGACCGTCACCGTGAAGTCCACTGTGCTGGCAGGGGTGTTGAGGGAGCCGACGTCCTTCGTGCCGGACGCCGCGTACCCGTTGGCGTTCTGGACGGTGCCGTGCGTGGAGACGGTGCCACCGGTGATGGCCGCGCTCTCCGCCTCGTACGACGCCGACCAGGGGACGGACGGTACGGCGGGGGTGCCGGTGCCGGCCGGGGTGAGGACGATCCGGTACGCCGACATCTTGTGCAGGCCCCGCAGCGGGACGGTGACCGTGCCGTCGGCGCCGACCCTCACCTTCGTCCGCGCGAGGACCTGCGGCGCCGCGTGCTGACCCTCGTACCCGGACCACGCGGCCTCGGCGACCGTCGCCGTGACCGTACGCCCGAACACGGACCGCGGGACGTTGCCGAGGACGACGTCCGCGTCCCCCTCGGAGCCGCCCAGCAGCACCTGGGCCTGACGGCGGGCGGTGTCGAGGGAGGCGAGGCCCTGGAGGGTGTCGATCGTGTTCGCCTGCGGTGGGGTGACCTTGACGGTGTCGCCCGTCAGGCCCGCGTACCAACGGAACAGCCACCAGCCCCCGTTGGGGATGTTGGAGCGAACGACCTGACCGCTGAGGCTGCCGGCCGCGTCCCAGTACGCCATGTTCGCGTACACCTTGTTCCTCTCGAACATCGAGATCCACTGCACGAGTTGGCCCGGCACGGACAGGTCACGCCGGTTCGCGTACTCGTCGATGTTGATCCTCAGCGGGCCGATGCCCAACTCCCGCTCCAGCGCACGGTAGTTGTCGTAGTGGCCCTGGAAGTCGCGCAGCGAGCCGGAGCTCAGCTCGTGCCACGTCATGATCTGCGGCATGACGTTCTCACGCTTCGCGAAGGTGAGGAAGTCCCGCAGGAAACGCGGGTAGTAGCCGGTCTCGTTGGGTCCGCCGATCACCGCGTCCGGGTCGATCGCGCGGATCCGCTGGTACACCGTCTTCCAGTGCGCGAGGAAACGGTCGCGCTCCACCTCGTACTGCGCCTGGTCGGGGAGGTTGAGCTTGTACCAGATGAAGTCCGGTTCGTTGAACGGGATGTAGACGAACCGGTCGCTGTTCGGGTGGGCGGCGATCTGCGCGGTGATCTTGTCGACCTTCGGCAAGTAGTCGTCGATACCGAGGTCCTCGTACGGCCACTTCGCGTAGATGTCCTGCATCATCACGTTGATCTCGCCGCCGCCGTTGCGCAAGAACGCGTCGGAGACGGAGAGCGCGTCGCCGTTGGGGTGCTGGGCACCGCCCTCCGGCTTCTGCGAGATGCTCGTGATCTTCAGGGGTTCGAGGGCCGCGTTGCTCGGGACACCGTCGTCACCGAGGCCGTACAGGGCGCCGTTCGCGCCGAGTTGGACCGGGCCCTCGGAGGCGGCGAGGTCCACGGAGAGGCGTTGGGGGGTGGTGGGGGTGGCTGAGGCTTGGGTCGTGGGGAGTGCGCCTGCCATGAGGGCGGCTCCAAGTGCGGTGGTGACGAAGGCGGTTCGGAGTCTGGTGCGGGTGGGGGCGGTCACGTGGCTGGACCTCCGGTTTATTTGACGGCTCCACTGGTGATTCCGGACACGATCTTTCGCTGGCCGACGAGGAACACGGCGACCATCGGCAGGCTCATCACCACGACGTACGCGAAGACGAGATGCCAGTTGTTGAGATAGAGCTGCGCGCTGGCCACCTGGTAGAGGTTCAGCGGCAGAGTGGCCCGCTCTCCGCCGCCGAGGACGAAGAACGAGTAGAAGACGTCGCTCCACGCATAGAGCGTCACCATGATCGTCGCGGTGGCGATCACCGGCCGCAGCAGCGGCAGCACGATCCGGACGAAGATCCGCGCGGGCCGCGCACCGTCGATCCGCGCCGCCTCCTCCAGCTCGAAGGGGATCGCGCGGATGAACCCCGTCATGAAGAAGATCGACGTCGACAGGTACATCCCCGTGTACACGGCGATCATCCCCGGCCGCGTGTTCGCGAGCCCGAGCTGACGCAGCTCCATCACGACCGTCACGACGGCGGGCGGCAGCAGCAGCCCGCTGATGCACAGCGCGTACGCCGCCGACACCAGCCGCGACTTCCGGCGCGCGAACACCCAGGCCGCACCCGCGCCGAGGACGAGCACGAGGACCACCGAAGGGACCACCACCAGCAGCGAGTTGAGCAGTCCACGCAGCATCTCGCCCTGACTGACGGCGTCTTCGTAGTTGCTCGCGGGCTGCCAGTGCCGCGGCAGGTCCAAGTTCGGCCGCACCGCCTCGCCTTGGGGCTTCGCCGAGGTGACGGCGACCAGCCACAGCGGGACGCCGATGGCGAGCGCGGCGATCAGCACGACCAGGGTGGGGCGGGCGTACCGCCAGACGACAGCGGGGCTCACAGGAGTTGCTCCCTTCGCCGCAGGCCGATCACCAGCGGGATCGCCACCGCCACCACGACCAGGAACAGAACCAGGCTCATCGCCGACGCCTGCGCGTACAGGCCCTGCCCGAAGATCCGGAACATGTAGATGTTGAAGACCTCGGTGGAGGCCGCCGGCCCCCCGCCGGTCGTGGCCTGCACGATGTCGAAGGTGTTCATCGAACCGATCAGCGCGGTCGTCACGTTGAAGGTGACGGCCGGCGCGAGCATCGGCCACCGCACCGACCAGAACGTCCGCCAGGGCCCCGCGCCGTCCATCCGGGCCGCTTCGAGCATGTCGCCCGGGATGCCCTTGAGCCCCGCCAGATAGATCAGCATCGACAGGCCCATCCACTTCCAGCCGTGCACGACCGTCACCAGGACCAGCGTCCACGTCGTCGACCCGAGCCACGGAACGTCCGTCCCCAGCAGGGAGTTGACGGCGCCGTCCTGGTCCAGGAGCGCCTGGAAGACGTACCCGGTGGCGAGCGCCGAGATCAGCACCGGCAGGAAGAACACGGCCCGGAAGAACCGGTTGAACCGGGTGTCCGCCTCCAGCAGCAGCGCCAGCACCAGCCCGAACCCGTTCTGGAACAGCGCCGCCAGCACCGCGTACAGCAGCGTCGTGCGGACCGCCCGCAGCAGCGAACCGTCCTGCGCGACCGTCCGGAAGTTGTCCAGGCCGGTGAAGGAGACCGCCGAGTGGTACGACGACCAGTTCGTGAACGGGTAGTAGAAATTCAGCAGGTTGGGGGCCAGGAAGAAGCCCGCGAAGACGACGATCGCGGGAAGCGCGAACCACCAGGGGTGGTGCACGGCGGCGCGCGGGAGACGCCCCGGCGATCTGGGATTTCTCTGCACCGGACGGGACTTGGCGAGAACCACGGTCTGAGTCATCGTCAGAACCCGGGTGCGCCCTGCGCCTTGGCGACCTGGGCGAACTGGTCCTGGATCGCCTGCGCGACCTGCTCCGGACTCTTCTTGCCGTAGATCATGTCGGCCAGGTAGAGATGCGTGTCCGGCGCGACGATCGCCTTCGCCTGGAACACGCCGATCGCCTTCGGCAGCGCGGCCACCTGCGCCTTCGACGTCTCGGGCAGCCCGGCCGGGGTCGGCACCGACGGCTGCACGGACGGAATCTTCATCGCCGCGATGTAGTCGGCGTAGTCCGGGCCCAGCCAGAACGCGAGGAACTGGCGTGCGGCGCGCTGCCGTTTCTGGTCACCCGTGCGGAAGGCGACCACGCCGTTCGTCTGGTCCGGCGAATACAGGCCCGTCGCCGAGGAGTTGGCGACGGGGAACCAGCCGATCCGCTCGTCGATCTCGGCGGTGGAGTACTTGGCCTGCAACTGGCTCTGGAACGACGTGACGTTGAGAGCCATCCCCACCTCGCCCTTCCACAGGGCGTCGGCCTGACCGGTGAACGTGCCCGTGCGGTAGTTCTTCTGGGCGAGCCCGGCGTCGAGGAGTCCCTCCTTGTACTTCTTGACCGCGGCGACGACGACCGGGTCCGTCCACTTCTTCTCACCCCGGTTCAGCTCCTCCCACCACTCGGGGGCGAGGTCGGTGAGCTGGAGCTGCATCTGCCACTGCAACGGCCACTTGTCGCCGCCGGCCTCGTAGAACCCCGCCGCGTCGGTCTTGTCGGTGACGGCCTTGCCGAGGGCCAGCAACGCGTCGTAGGACGTGGGGAAGTCCTTCTCGGTCAGGCCCGCCCGCCGGAAGACGTCCTTGTTGTAGTAGACGCCGAGCATCGCGGGGCTCGTGACGATCGCCGCGTACCGCTTGCCGTCGATCACCCCCAACTTCCGCTCCGTGTCACCGAGTTTCGCGACCCAGGGTTCGGAGTCGAGGGTCAGCAGGTTCTGCTTCGGCTGGACGAACGGCAGTGTGGAGATGGAGGGCTGCCAGAACATCAGGTCCGGGCGGTCCCCGGAGGCGAGTTTCGTCGGCACGTTCTGCTCGTACAGGTCCGGCACCGCCTGCGTCTCGACCTTCGCGCCGGTCGCCTTCTCGAAGGCGTCGATCACCTGCTTCGGAGCGGTGACCGTGTTCTGTGCCGTCCACATCGTCAGTTTCACGCCGTCGAGACGGGCGGTCGGATCGACGGCCGGCTGCTTCGTGTCCGCCGAGGAGCCGGAGGGATCACCGGCGGTCGGGTCGCTGCACGCGGTGGCGGCCAGACCGAGGGCGCACACCAGAGCCAGGGCGGGGAGAGCTCTTGTCTGCATCACGTGCCTTTCGAGAACGGGTGGTTCAGGAAGCAGGATCAGAACAGCGGTGCTCGTGCCGGGTGTTGAGTCGTGCGGGGAGTTCAGCGGTCGGCGGGTGGCGGCGCCGAGCTCTCCCGGACCACCAACTCCGGTACGGAGACGGGGTGCGGGGCGATGTGGGCGGACTGCTCCAGGGCGCCGTGCAGCAGGGCGAAGGCGGCGCGGCCGAGGCCGGTGAAGTCGAGGCGGACGGTCGTCAGGGACGGGGTGAGATAGGCGGAGTGCGGGGCGTCGTCGAAACCGGCCACGCTGACGTCGTCCGGGACGCGGCGGCCCGACTCGTGCAGGGCGCGCAGGACGCCGAGGGCCAGGTCGTCGTTGCCGCACAGGACCGCCGTCACGGACGGGTCCCGGGCGAGTCTGAGGCCTGCCCGGTAGCCACCTGCCGGGCCCCAACTCCCTTGCAGGGGGCGGGGGATCGGGGCGTCGGACTCCCTGAGCGCCTGCCGCCAGCCGTCCGTGCGGGCGGCGGTGCGGCGGGTGCTGGAGGGGATCGCGACGTAGTGCACGGTCGCGTGGCCGAGGGACAGGAGGTGGCGGGTCGCCGCGTACGCGGCCTCACGGTCGTCGGCCCACACCCAAGGGCGGTCGCCCTGCGGGGGTTTCGCCGGGGTCTCGACCACACCGACGACCGGCAGGCCGTCGGGGACGGCGGCCAGCGCCCGGACGCCCGCCGGATCGTATGCGATCACGACCAGCCCGCCGCCCGCGTCCGCCGCGCGCCGTACCTCGGCGGCGACGGCGGTCTCGTCGTCGCTCTCCAGGACGCGGATCCCGACGGCGTACGACGCCGCGCGGGCCGCCTCCTCGATGCCCTGGAGGATCGCCGCGTACCCGTAGTGCGTGGTGTTCGCGGTCAGCACGGTCACACCCCGGCTGCGCCCGCTGGCCAGGGCGAGCGCCGTCGCGTTGCGGCGGAAGCCCAGGGAGTCGATAGCCGCGAGGACGCGGTCCCGGGTCGCCGGGCGGACGCTGGGGTGGTCGTTGATGACCCGGGAGACCGTCTGGTACGAGACCCCCGCCGCGCCGGCCACGTCCCTGATGCTCGCCGGGCGCCTTGTGTGACCGGTCACATCCATGCCAGGATTGTGACCGGTCACACAAGGGTCGTCAAGAGAACGTAACGACGGATTCACCCGAAGGGGTCGGTGCTGTGGACGGGTTCGTGTGGGGGAGTGCGGCGCTGGAGGTGGAGTTCGGGGTCGCCTCGGACGGGACACCCAGGGTGGTGCGGCTCGGTTCCCCCGGCTTCGGTTTCAGGGAGGCCGCCGATCCCGAAGTGGCCCTGCCGCTCGTCGAGTTGACCGCGTTCGGGCAGGGGAGCGGGTGGTCCGGGCCGCGCTTCACGGGAACCGCGCTCGGCAACCGGCTGCGGTACGTGGGCTCTACGGCCTCCGAGGACCGGCTGAGCCTCGAACTCCGCGATGTCGAGACGGGGTTGACGGCTGTCGTCGAGCTGACGTCCTTCGACGGGATCCCGGTGCTGAGGTCCCGGGTACGGCTGCGCAACGACGGCGCCGGACCTCTCGTCGTCCAGTCCGTCAGCAGCCTCGTGCTCGGCGCGCTGCCCTCCCCGGACGTCCTTGACGTGCACCGGGCCCGCAACGACTGGCTCGCGGAGTGCCGTTGGGTCGCCGAGCCGCTGCGGGACGCCGTCGCGGACATCGGGGCCGATGCCCACCAGCACGACAGCCGGGCCGCGTTCACCCTGACCGGGCGCGGGAGTTGGCCCACCGACGGGCATCTCGCGATGGGCGCGCTGACCGAACGGGGCGGCGGGCGGGCCTGGTTGTGGCAGATCGAGTCACCGGCCGGCTGGCGCTGGGACCTCGGGGAGCGGGACCACGGCACGTACCTCGCGCTGAACGGGCCCATCGACGCCGCCCACCAGTGGCGGGTGCGGCTCGCGCCGGGCGAGGAGTTCACGACCGTGCCGGTCGCGCTCGCGGTCGGCGCCGGGTTCGACGAGGCGATGGGTGCGCTGACGCGGTACCGGCGGGCCGTACGGCGCCCGCACCCCGATCACGTCGCGCTGCCGGTCGTGTTCAACGACTACATGAACACCCTGATGGGAGACCCCACTTCGGAGAAGCTGTACCCGCTGATCGACGCCGCCGCGCGGGCCGGTGCCGAGTACTTCTGCATCGACTCCGGGTGGTACGACGACGATGCCGACGGCTGGTGGGACAGCGTCGGCGAGTGGGAGCCGTCCGGCCGGCGCTTCCCCGACGGGGGGATCCAGCGGGTGCTGGGGCGGATCCGGGAGCGGGGGATGGTCCCCGGGCTGTGGCTGGAGCCCGAGGTGGTGGGGGTACGGAGTCCGGTCGCTTCTGCACTGCCTCCAGAGGCGTTCTTCCAGCGCGACGGCATCCGCCTCACCGAACAGGGCCGCCACCAGCTGGACTTGAGGCACCCCGCCGCACGCGCCCACCTCGACCGGACCGTCGACCGGATCGTCGGGGACTGGGGAGTCGGGTACCTCAAACTGGACTACAACATCGTGATCGACCCCGGGACGGTCGCACCGGGCGATCTCGCCCCCGGCGCCGGCCTGTTGGGCCACGGTCACGCGTACCTCGACTGGCTGTCCGGCGTGTTGGACCGCCACCCGGGTCTGGTGGTGGAGAACTGCGCCTCCGGCGGCATGCGCATGGACGGCGCCACCCTCGCCGTCTCCCAGCTCCAGTCCACCAGCGACCAGCAGGACCCCCTCCGCTATCCCCCCATCGCCGTCTCCGCCCCCACCGCCGCCCCGCCCGAACAGGGCGCCGTCTGGGCCTACCCCCAGCCCGACTTCACCGACGAGCTGATCTCGTTCACCCTGGGCGGCGCCCTGCTCGGCCGGATCCACCTCTCCGGACACCTCGACCGCATGACGGATCATCAGATGCGGCTCGTCCAGGACGCGCTGGCCACCTACAAGTCGATCCGCTCCGACCTCACCCACGCCCTGCCGTTCTGGCCGCTGGGGCTGCCCGGCTGGGACGACGAATGGGTGGCCCTGGGAATGCGGGTACCGGACGGACCGTCGTACCTGTCGGTCTGGCGGCGAGGATCGGCGAGCGAACTCCGGGTACCTGTCGGGCACTTGGCGGGGCGAGGGGTGCGGGCCGAGGTGCTGCATCCGGTTGCGGCGGAGAGCGGGGCCGCGTTGTGGGACGGGGAGGGGGTACGGGTGTCGGTGCCTGCTTCGCCTGGGGTGGTGTTGGTGCGGTTGGGCTGAGGGCGGCGCTTGATCAGGGGTGTGACGTGCCCGTCAGCGTGACCGATTGCGGACACCCGCACGTTGTACGCCGCCTCCCGGACCGCCTCGGCGGCGATCCGCTCCAAGGCGGTCACGGCGCGCAGGGGGACCGAGCGGGACTCGACGTCCGCGATGCGCCGGGTCCACTCGTGTCGTACTCGTGGGGGTGGTGCCCGCGACAGCCGCAGGAGCAGGCTGCGCGCAGGTGGGTCGCCTCGGGGGTTTCGGCGCCGCTGTCGGTGCCGAAGTCGTCCGTCCGCCGCTCCACGACCTGTCAGGGGCGGCGCTGTGCGCGGCGGACCGTGAGGATCGCGACGTCGTCGTGTCGGCCGCCGTGTCCGGCGAACGTGCGGGCGTCGTCGTAGAGGGCCTGGGGGAGGGTGCTGGGGGAGAGGTCCGCGAGGGAGGTGAGGCGCTGGTCGGCGGGGTAGAAGGTGCCGTCCGCCGTACGGGTCTCGGTGAGGCCGTCGGTGCTGAGGACGAGCGTGGCGTGCGGCGGGAAGTCGAACCAGCCGACGGTCGTGGGTTCGGCGGCGAGTTCGGACAGGCCGAGCGGGACACCGGAGTCGAGGTGCGGGACGGTGACCTTCCCGTCGTGCACCAGATAGGGCAGCACATGCCCGCAGTTGACGGCCTGCACCTCCTCCTCCCGGTCGATCCCGACGATCAGCGCCGTCACGAACCGCTCGTCCTCCCCGAGGTCCCCGGCGTACGAGTTGTGGCGGACGACGGCGGCGTCCAGCGCGTCGACCAGCGCCGTCAGCGTCGGCTCGCGGTGCGCCGCCTCCCGGAACGCACCCATCACGGCGAACGCGGCGCCCACCGCGGCGAGGCCCTTGCCCTGGACGTCGCCGATGAGGACGCGGGTGCCCCAGGGGGAGTCGACGACGTCGTAGATGTCCCCGCCGACGAGGCGGTCCTCGTGCAGGGGCTCGTACACGCCGTTGACCAGGGCGTCGTCCGTGACGAGGGGGAGGGGGTGCAGGATGTGCCGCTGCATCGCGGCGGCCGTCGAACGCAGCCGGAGCATCTCGGTCTCACGCCGGATGCGGTAGCCGCAGGCGTACGTGGACGCCACGCCGAGCGCGACGGTCATGGCGACCAGGAGCACCCGGTCCAGCCAGTGCCCGCCAGGACCCCGGCCCAGCATGATCGCGCTCACCACCAGCGCCGTCCACCCACCGACGAACGCGGTCTGCCGCACACTGCACAACGCCGCCGCGGCCCCCGGCAGAAACACCAGCGACCCCAGCAGCAACACCGCTGACCCCGACAGCTCCCCCAGCGCCTCCACCGTCACCGTCACCGCTACGACGGCCAGCGCCAGCCGGACGTTCCCGGGCGGCTCCATGGCTCCGACGGCTTCGACAGATCTCGTACGGCTACCGGACATCCGAACTCCCGGGCAGGTGATGAACTGGTCATACCGTATGCAGCCCGCTCGCCTCACGAGGAATCGCCCCGCCGTCACGCGTGTACTTGGACCTCGACCCGGTGCCGGATGTAGGCGTCGGGATGCGACCGGGCTGTCTCGATCGCGGCGTCGACCAGCGGGGACAGCGAGGACGGCATGGCTCCCGGGTGCAGCCGCAGACCGGGGATCAGACAGCGCCGTACGTCGAGGTCGTCGTTGCTGATGAATTCACGCAAGGCGGCTTCGTGCCAGTCGGTGACCACGTCGGGGGCGTCCTCTCCCGCCGCGACGGGCAGCCCGGTCCAGTACCAGGCACGGGCCGCGCCGGCGCGTTCGAGGTTCGTGCCGGTGCGGAGCCGGTCGAGGAGCGCGGACTGGACGCGGCGTCGGCCGAAGGACTTCAGGGCCGGTTCGACGCAGTGCCGGCTGAAGCTCGGGTCGGGGTCGTGGACCGCCGCCGTGATCAGGGGGATGAAGAAGTCCTCCGGCAAGGGGGTGCGGCGCAGGAGTTCGGCGCGGATCAGGGAGCGCAGGTGGTCGGTGGGGCCGGGTTCGACACCGAGCAGCCGCAGCAGGTCCGTCTGACAGCGGCGGAACAGCTCCGCGCCGTTCGACGCGGGGCGGTCCGGGAGGGGGAGGAAGCTCGTCATGGGCCCCACCGTACGCAGCGGCCAAGGCGATCGCCGCCGCCCCCCGACAGGGATCGGGGTGCGGCGGCGACCGGAAGCCGGTCCCGGGACCGTACCGGGGCCGACGGATCAGGGGTGGGTGGTGAGGTAGCCGCCCATGGAGGTGAAGTAGTCGGTGGCCGCCAGCTCTTGGCCGGAGTCGGTGCGGACTCGGGTGATCGCGAGGCCGTGGTTGTGGCCGGTGCGGGCGTCGGGGCCCGCGACGATGACGACGCCGTCGCCCTCGCGGTAGAAGACGCGGCCCGGGGTGCCGCCGTAGCGGGACTGCGAGACGGCGGCGGCGAGGATCTCCAGGCGCTTGCCCTTGTGGTGGGTGAAGGCGGCGGGGTAGGGGGCGGACTGGGCGCGGATCAGGCGTTCCAGGACCTCCGCCGGCCAGGTCCAGTCGATGCGGATGTCGGTCTCCGCGCGCTTGTGGAAGAAGGTCGCCCGGGAGCGGTCCTGCGGTGTGAACTCCGTCTTGCCGGAGGCGATGTCGGCGAGGGCGGCGACGGTGACGGGCGCGATGAGGGCGACCGTCTTGTGGAAGAGGTCGGTGGTGGTGTCGGCGGGACCGACGGGGACGGCCTCCTGGCGGACGATGTCACCCGCGTCCAGCTCGTCGTTCATCAGGTGCGCGGTGACCCCCACCTCGCTCTCGCCGTTGATCAGCGCCCAGATCAGCGGGGAGAACCCGGCGTACTTCGGCAGCAGCGAGTCGTGGATGTTGAGCGTGCCGTGCCGGGGCAGACCGAAGACGCGCGGCGGGATCCACGTACGCCAGTTGTTGGCGACGATGATGTCCGGGTCGGCGTCCTTGAGCGCCTGGAACAACTCCTCGTCGTCGGGCCGGTTGCGGATCAGCACCGGCACGCCGTGCTCCTCGGCGAGATCGGCGACCGAGTCGCTCCAGATCTTCTCGTAGGCGTGCTCGCTCTTCGGGTGCGTCACGACCAGCACCACGTCGTGCTCGGAGTCCAGAAGGGCTTGGAGGGTGCGGTGCCCCCAGGTCTGGTAACCGAACATGACGACCCGCATGGGGTTCCTCCTCGGAGCAGATCAGCAAAATACCGGGGCAAGTAAAGCAAGGCTTACCTTAGTTTTCAACAGGCCCTCTCGGGGCGGCCGTTGGCGGCGAAGGGCTCGCATCCCTCTATCGACAGCTCCGGGTGATTAGCTTAGGCTCACCTAAGTTTCCGGTGTGCCGCTCTTCGGCATGCCCACCCCGCACGATGGGAGAGACATGTCACAGGTGGTCCACGACCTCATCGGAATCGGCTTCGGCCCCTCCAACGTGGCCATGGCGATCGCACTCGACGAGCACAACGCCCGCGTCGGCCGCGAGCAGGCGGTGACCGCCCACTTCTTCGAGCAGCAGCCACGCTTCGGCTGGCACCGGGGCATGCTCATCGACGACGCGACGATGCAGGTGTCCTTCCTCAAGGACCTGGTGACGCTCCGCAACCCCGCCAGCGAGTACAGCTTCCTGTGCTACCTCCGCAGCAAGGACCGGCTCATCGACTTCATCAACCACAAGAGCCTCTTCCCGCTGCGCATCGAGTTCCACGACTACTTCGAGTGGGCCGCCGCGAAGGTCGACGACCAGGTCTCCTACGGCCACGAAGTCGTCGGCGTGGAACCCGTGTCGCGCGACGGGGACGTGGGGTACCTGGACGTCACGGTCCGTTCGGCCGAGGGCCTCGCCGTCCACCGCACCCGCAACCTCGTCATCGGCACCGGCCTGCGCCCCCTGCTCCCGGACGGCGTCACCAGCGGCGCACGCCTGTGGCACAACTCCGAACTCCTCGCCAAGGTCGAGGAGTTGGACGGCGCGCGGCCCGAGCGGTTCGTCGTCGTCGGCGCCGGACAGTCCGCCGCCGAGAACGTCGCCTATCTCCACCGCCGCTTCCCCGACGCCGAGGTCTGCGCGGTCTTCTCCCGCTACGGCTACAGCCCCGCCGACGACAGCGGCTTCGCCAACCGCATCTTCGACCCCCAGGCCGTGGACGCGTACTTCACGGCCCCCGAGGACACCAAACGGCGCCTGATGGACTACCACGGCAACACCAACTACTCCGTGGTCGACATCGACCTCATCGACGACCTGTACCGCCAGTCGTACCAGGAGAAGGTCCTCGGCACCGAACGCCTCAAGTTCCTCAACGTCGCCCGCCTCACAGGCGTCCAGGAACACGACGACAAGGCCACCGCCACCGTGACCTCCCTCGTCACCGGCGAGGAGACCCGACTCGACGCGGACGTCGTCGTGTTCGCCACCGGTTACCGCCAGCTCGACCCCCTCGGCCTCCTCGGTGACCTCGCCGAACGCTGCCTGCGCGACGACGAGGGCCGCGTCCGCGTCGAACGCGACTACCGCGTCGCCACCACCCCCGGCACGCACTGCGGCATCTACCTTCAGGGCGGCACCGAGCACACCCACGGCATCACCTCCTCCCTGCTGTCCAACACGGCGGTCAGAGTCGGCGAGATCCTCGGCTCCCTCCTCGACCGGGGCCTGAAGTCCGCCTCGCACGAGGCCAGTTCGGCCGCCCGCTGACACCCAGGCGCCACAGACCGAAGAGATGACGTACGACGACATGGGCACGACTACTGTTGCGCGCCCCGTGGCCGGAGGGTTGCACCGCACCCGCCGGCGCCGGGTCGTGGGCCTGGGCACCCTCGTGGTGGTCCTCGTGATCGCCTCGGCGGTCTCCCTCGCCGTGGGGGCACGGGCACTGAGCCTCGGTGAGGTGTGGCACGGCCTGTCCGCCGGGCCGCAGGACGACCAGCGGCTCACCGAGATCCGGCTCATCGTCCGGACGGTCCGCGTGCCGCGGACGGTCCTCGCGGTCGTCGCGGGTCTCGCGCTCGGCGTCGGCGGCTCCCTCATCCAGGGCTACACCCGCAACCCCATAGCCGACACAGGGCTGTTGGGCGTCAACGCGGGCGCGTCCTTCGCCGTCGTCACCGCGATCTCCCTGTTCGGGTTCGCGAACCCCTTCCAGTACGTGTGGTTCGGGTTCCTCGGCGCCGGACTCGCCGGGGTCGTCGTGTTCGGGCTCGCCAGCATCGGCCGGGGCGCCGGGAACCCGCTGACCCTCGCCCTCGCCGGGCAGGGCATCACCGTGTTCCTCGCCGCGCTGACGACCGCGATCGCCCTCGGCGACCAACAGGCCCTGAACGCCCTGCGGTTCTGGAACGCCGGGTCGGTCGCCGGGACCGGGTTCGACGTCATCTGGCCCATCACCGGCTTCATCGGCGCGGGCCTGCTCCTGGCCGTCGTCACGCTGCCGTCGATGAACCTGCTCAACCTGGGCGACGACGTGGCGCGCGGGCTCGGCGTCGACGTCACCCGCAGCCGGATCGCCGGCATCGCGGCGATCACGCTCCTCGCGGGCGCCGCGACCGCCGCGTGCGGGCCCATCGCGTTCCTCGGCCTGATGGTCGCCCACGTCGCCCGCAGGCTCACCGGCCCCGACTACCGCTGGCTCGTCCCCTGCGCCGGGCTGCTCGGGGCCGTCGTCCTGCTGGTCTGCGACATCGTGGGCCGACTCGTCGTCAGGCCGGGGGAGTTGGCCGCCGGGGTCGTCGTCTCGCTGCTCGGGGCGCCGTTCTTCGCGGTCCTCGTCTACCGTGGAAAGTTCAAGAGCGCATGAACGGGACAGAGTTGAAGCCCTCGATGACGCCGGGCCTGCGGCTCGGCCGGGTCTCGTTCGTGTGGCGGCCCTGGATCGCCCTGGTCACCCTGCTCCTCCTGGCTGCGGCGTTCCTGCTGTTCTGCCTCTCCATCGGCACCGGCGACTTCCCCATCGACCTGTCCCGTGTGGTCGCGACACTCTTCGGCGGCGGCGAACAGGTCGACAGGTTCGTCATCATGGACCTGCGGATGTCGCGCGCTCTGGCGGGACTGGTCGTCGGGATCGCGCTCGGCGTCTCCGGCGCCATCACGCAGTCCATCGCCCGCAATCCGCTGGCCAGCCCGGACATCCTCGGCATCACCAGTGGCGCGAGCGCGGTCGCGGTGTTCCTGGTCACCGTCTCCGGCGGGGTGGCGACGGCCGTCACCGACAGCCTCGGCCTGTCCGCCGCCGCGCTGTGCGGCGGGCTCGGCACCGGGCTGCTCGTCTACTTCCTCGCGTGGCGGCGCGGTGTCGACGGGTTCCGGCTCATCCTGATCGGGATCTCCGTCAGCGCCGTCATGCAGGCCCTCACCACGTGGCTGCTGGCCCGCGCCGACATCCGTGATGTGGCGCGCGCCCAGGCGTGGTTGGTCGGCTCCCTCGACAACCGGTCGTGGAACGAGGTGTGGATCGCGCTGTGGTGCACGCTCCCCCTGCTGGCCGCGATCACCTGCGTCGCCTTCCAGTTCAAGCCCCTGCACTTCGGCGACGACGTCGCCGCCGGCCTCGGCGTACGGCACTCGGCGGTACGGGCCGTGCTGCTGCTGTGCGCGGTCCTGCTGGCCGGGGTCGCGGTGAGCGCGGCGGGTCCGGTGCCGTTCGTCGCGCTGGTCGCGCCGCAGGTGACGATGCGTCTGGCGCGTTGCCCCACACCGCCGTTGGCGGCTTCCGGGCTGTTCGGGGCGGTGCTGCTGCTGGGCTCCGACCTCGTCGCGCGGTCCCTGCCGGTGACGCTTCCGGTGGGGGTGGTGACGGCGGTGATCGGCGGGCCGTTCCTCGTCTGGCTGCTGGTGCGGGCGAACCGGAAGTAGCTGGTACAAAGGTTAGGCACACCTAAATACAAGGGGGCCTTGTGGTCGCTCAGTCCATCACCGAGATCGAGTCCCCGGTCACCGCCACCGCGCGGCTGGCCGCGAAAGGCGTCACCGTCGGGTACGGCGGCCGAACCGTCATCGACGACCTCGACGTGGCGGTGCCGCAAGGTGTCGTCACCACGATCATCGGGCCCAACGGCTGCGGTAAATCAACCCTGTTGAGGACCCTGTCGAGGCTGCTGAAGCCGACGAAGGGCGCGGTCGTGCTGGACGGCGACGACATCGCCCGCATGAAGACCCGGGAGGTCGCCAAGAAGCTCGGGCTGCTCCCGCAGGCGCCGGTCGCGCCCGAGGGGCTCACCGTGTCCGACCTGGTCGCACGCGGCAGGCACCCGCACCAGAGCTGGCTGCGGCAATGGTCGTCGGACGACGCGGAGGTCGTCGAGAAGGCCCTAGCCATGACCGGCGTCCTGGACCTCGCCGACCGGCCCGTGGACTCCCTGTCGGGCGGTCAGCGCCAGCGCGTGTGGATCTCCATGACGCTCGCCCAGGGCACGGACCTGCTGCTCCTGGACGAGCCGACGACGTACCTCGACCTGGCGCACGCCGTGGACGTCCTCGACCTCGTGGACGACCTGCACGAGTCGGGGCGGACCGTCGTCATGGTGCTGCACGACCTCAACCTCGCCGTCCGCTACAGCGACAACCTCGTCGTCATGAAGGACGGCGCGATCCTCGCGCAGGGGCATCCCCAGGACGTCGTCAGCGCCGAACTCCTGTACGACGCCTTCGGGTTGAGGGCGCTGGTCGTCGACGATCCGGTCGGGGACCGGCCGATGATCGTGCCGATCGGGCGTACGCACGTTCAACTCGGGGAACGATGAGGATGCTTGCTGAAGTGAGGCTAGGCTAACCTAAGTGTCCCTAGTAGGGTTTGCCTGCGCTTTACGGAACAGCGAGCTTTACGGAACAACGAGAAGGCAAGGGATCGCGGGATGCTCCTCCACAGAACGACGCTCGACAAGCCCTGGCAGCGGCTGGCCGCGACGCTGGCCGCCACCACGCTCGGCGTCGGCCTCCTCGCGGGCTGCGGCTCCGGCGACACCGACGGCTCCGACAACGCCGCCGCGTCCACCTCCCCGAACTCCGCCGGCTCCGGCGCCTTCCCCGTCACCGTCGACCACTTCTTCGGCTCGACGACGATCAAGAAGGCCCCCGAACGCGTCGTCACCGTCGGCTACACCGACGACCAGACGGTGCTGGAACTCGGCACCAAGCCCGTCGGCATGGTCGACCAGTACCCGAACCCGGCCGGCAAGTCCCCGGACATCAACACGCAGTGGCCGTGGGTCAAGGACAAGTGGGGCTCCACGAAGCCCGAAGTCATCATGAACAACGGTGACTCCGGCCCGAACTTCGAGAAGATCGCGGCACTTCGGCCGGACCTGATCGTCGCGGTGTACTCCGAGATCGACAAGGCCGCCTACGACAAGCTCTCCCGGATCGCGCCCACGGTCGGCCGCACCAAGACCGAGAAGGAACCCTTCAGCGCACCCTGGCAGGACAACGCCCTCCAGATCTCCAAGGCCCTCGGCAAGGAGAAAGAAGGGCAGCAACTGATCCAGGGCGTCCAGGACAAGCTCGCCGCCGCCAAGAAGGCGCACCCCGAGTTCGCGAACCAGACCGCCGTCGCGCTCTCCTGGTACAAGGACGCCATCAACCCCTTCACCTCCACCGACGTCCGCGGCCAGCTCCTGACCGGGATGGGCTTCAAGTACCAGACCGGAATCGACAAGATCGCCGGCGGCAACTTCTCCACCGCGCTCTCCCCGGAACGCGTCGACCTCGTCGACGTCGACCGCGTCGTCGTCATCAACGACAAGGCCGACACCGACGCGCTGAAGAAGTTCCAACTCTTCACGAACCTCGACGCCGTGAAGAAGAACAAGGTCACCTACCTCCTCGACAGCGAGGGCCCGGCCGTCGGCGCCGCCACCTCCCAGGCCACCCTCGCCTCCATGCCGTACGCCATCGACGAACTCGTCAAGGCGGTCAGCCGGTCATGACCGACGCCGGCGTGAGCACCGCCACGCGCCCCGCACCGGCGGTGCTGCGCACGGCGACCGGCCGCGAGGCCACCCGCTGGGTCACCGCGCACTGCCGCGAGATCCCCGGCCTGACCACGGCCACCGTGCTCACCACGGTGGCCGGGGCCGCCCTCCAGGTCCTCCCCGTCCTCCTGCTCGGCCGCGTGGTCGACGGGGTCGTCGGCGGGGACGACCGGTCGGTGCTGTTCACCATCGGCGTGACGATGGTGGCCGCCGCACTGCTCGGCGCCGTGGCCACCGCCGCCTCCACATACCTCGTCGGACGGCTCGGCGCGGATCTCCTGGCGCGGCTCCGGGAAGGCGCCGTCCGCGCCGTGCTCGGGATGCCCAGTTCGCGCGTCGAACAGGTCGGGCGCGGGGATGTGCTGTCCCGGGTCGGGGACGACGTCGCCGTCATCTCCCGGGGGATCCGCAGCGCCATCCCGACGGTCTTCTCCGCCGGGGTACTTGTCGCCATCGCCACCGCCGGCATGTTCGGCCTCGACTGGCGGCTCGGGCTCGCGGGGGCCGGTGCGCTGCCCGCGTACGCGTTCGCGCTGCGGTGGTATCTGCCGAGGTCCGCGCCGCTGTACCGCAAGCAGCGGGCCGCGCAGGCCGACCGGGCACAGGCGCTCATCAGCGGGCTCGACGGGATCGACACCGTGCGCGCCTACCGGCTGGAGGACAGTTTCCGCGAGAAGGTCGACGCCGAGTCGTGGCGGGTGCGGAACTACGGCATCGAGGTCTTCCGGTTCTTCGGACGGTTCGTCGGGCGGGAGAACCGGGCCGAGTTCATCGGGCTCACCCTGATCCTGCTGGTGGGGTACGCGCTCCTGGAGAACGACGCCGCCACGCTCGGACAGGTGGCTGCCGCGCCGCTGCTCTTCCACCGCCTGTTCACGCCGCTGGGCGCGATCATGTTCACGTTCGACGAGGCCCAGAAGTCGGGGGCCAGCCTGACGCGGCTGGTGGGGGTTCTCGGAGAGGGAGGTGAAGGGCGGCTCGTCGGGGACGCGACCGTGGCCGGTGCCTCGGGTGCGTGCGGGGTGCAGATCGAAGGGCTCGGCTTCAGCTACCCCGGCACCGAACGGCCCGTCCTTCGCGACGTCAACCTGTCCATTCCCGCCGGGAGTTCGCTCGCGCTCGTCGGGGCCACCGGAGCCGGGAAGACGACACTCGCCGCGCTCGTCGCCGGGATCGGGACGCCTGACGCCGGGACCGTCCGGGTCGGCGGGACCGACCTCGCGACCCTCGACGAGGCTGGGGCGCGGGCGTTGGTCAGCATCCTCACACAGGAGAGCCATGTGTTCTCCGGGAGCCTCGCGGAGGATCTCCGGCTGGCCGCACCGGACGCGACGGACGAGGAACTCACCGACGCGCTGCGGACGGTGGGGGCGTGGGGGTGGGTCTCCGCGCTGCCCGAGGGGCTGGCCACGGCGGTCGGCGAAGGCGGTGAGCGGCTCGACGGCACGAAGGCCGCGCACATCGCCCTGGCTCGGCTGGTGCTGGCCCGGACACCGGTCGTGGTGCTGGACGAGTCCACAGCTGAAACGGGAAGTGAAGGCGCCGCCGAGCTGGAGCGGGCGGTCCTGGCGGCGTGCGCCGGGCGGACGACGTTGTTCGTCGCGCACCGGTTGACGCAGGCGATGTCGGCCGACCGGATCGCCGTACTGGACGCCGGACAGGTCGTCGAACAGGGCACACATGACGAACTCGTCGCGCTGGGAGGGCGATACGCACGCCTGTGGCGAGCGTGGCGAGAGGGCAGCTGAATC
This sequence comes from Streptomyces sp. S6, assembly GCF_054880855.1. Lineage (NCBI taxonomy): Bacteria > Bacillati > Actinomycetota > Actinomycetes > Kitasatosporales > Streptomycetaceae > Streptomyces > Streptomyces sp. S6. The sequence continues at coordinate 24,660 of NZ_JBTYMC010000071.1, forward strand.
TTTCCCAGGGACAAAACCTGAAGCCGACGTTCACCATCTGAAAGGGACGCGGAGTCTTCGATGCTGGAATCAACTCCCCGATCTGTACGGCTCTCTCCCGAGCGGCTCGCCTCTGTGCGGCGGCGTACCGGGGGCGATCACTCCGACCGGGCCATCCTTCAAGCGTGCGGCATCGGGCTGGAGTTCTGGGCTTCAGGGGCCAGTCCCGAGGGGATCGAGCTGACGGCCGAGACCCTCTTCACGGACGTCCTCGCCTGGGCCGGGAACGGCGGACAGGAGGCGGACGACGTCCCTGCGCCCGACGGCGTCCCCGTGCCCGACGGTGTCGATCCCGGCGACGCGCAGCTCGCCCTCGACGACCTCGCCGACTTCCCGGACCGCCCGCTCGGCACGATCGCCCCCTCCGGCGCGGCGGCACGGCTGGAGCAGCTCGCGGAGTGGAACGACACGCGGGCCGACCGGGAGCGCCCGACGATCGTCGAGATGTTCCGGGAACAGGCACGGACCCGGCCCGACGAGATCGCGATCGTCGACGAGCAGCGGAGCCTGACGTACCGTCAAGCAGCGGAACTCTCCTCCCAGTTGGCCCATCACCTCATCGAACGCGGGCTCACGGCGGAACAAGTCGTCGGCATCTCCCTCGGCCGCTCCGCCGAGATGGTGATCGGTCTGCTCGCGGTCCTCCAGGCGGGCGCCGCGTTCGTCCCGCTGGACCCGCAGTGGCCGGCGGCACGCCGGGCGGTGGTCATCGAGGACGCGCGGACGGTGCTCCAGCTGAACGGCACGGGTGTGCACGACGAGGCCGAACCCCCCGCTGTCGCCGTCGACTTGGGGGAGTGGGCCCATGGCGCGTACCCGGTCGGCGGGACGGGGATCACGGCACCCGGCAACGGGCTGGCGTACGTCATCTTCACCTCCGGCTCCACCGGCCGCCCCAAGGGCGCGATGATCCGGCACGAGGCGATCAGCGAGCGCCTGCTGTGGCAGGTGACCGAGATCCTGCACTTCGGGCACGACGACGCGGCCCTCTTCAAGGCGCCGCTGTCGTTCGACATCTCCATCAACGAGATCTTCCTGCCCCTGGTGAGCGGCGGACGGCTGGTCGTCCTGCGGCCCGGCGGCGAACGCGACCCCCAGCACCTGCTGAGCGTCATCGCCGAACAGCGCGTCACCTTCACCTACTTGGTGTCGTCGATGCTGGACGTCCTGCTGGAGATGGCGGGCGACTCGGGAAAGCTGGACAGCCTGCGGCACGTGTGGTGCGGCGGCGAGGTGCTCACGCCGGAGCTGTACGAACGGTTCCGCACCAAGCTCGACATCCCGATGTACCACGGCTACGGCCCCGCCGAGACGACCATCGGCGTCTCACACGTCATCTACCGGGGCAAAGCCGGACGCCTCACGACGTCCATCGGCAAGGCCAACCCGAACACACAACTCTACGTCCTGGACCACGAGTTGCGTCCGGTACCGGTCGGCGTCGGCGGCGAACTGTACGTCGGCGGCTTCCTGTTGGGGCGCGGATACGCGGGCGCCCCCGGCCTCACCGCGTCCCGCTTCGTCGCCAACCCCTTCGCGGCCGACGGCTCCCGCCTGTACCGCACCGGGGACCTGGCGCGGTTCACCCCCGACGGCTCCCTCGACTTCCTGGGCCGCGCCGACAACCAGATCAAGATCCGGGGCATGCGCCTGGAGATCGAGGACGTCGAAATCGGCCTCGCCGAACACCCCGGCGTCCGCTACACATGCGTCGTCGCGAAGAAGAACTCCGCCGGCGGCACCTACCTCGTCGGCTACGTCATCCCGTCCGCCGGGCACGAGGACCTGCGCGCCGACGACGTCAAGGCGTGGGCGGGCGCGCACCTGGTCGAGTACATGGTGCCGGCGCACGTCGTCGTCATGACGGAGTTCCCGCTCACCGCGAACGGCAAGCTCGACCGGGGCGCCCTGCCCGAACCCGAAATCCGCACCGGCACGATCGTCCCGCCCGCGACCGAGAACGAGCGGATCGTCTGCGCGGCCGTCGCGAAGGTGCTGCGCCTCGACGAGGTCGGCGTCGACCAGG